>JANOEG010000181.1:0-28408 GCA_031413095.1 Burkholderiales bacterium
GCTTGTCGATCTCGACCTTGATGCCGGTTTCTTTCGTGAACTCGGGCAGCAGCTTGGTCATCGCGTCGTAGTGCGGATGCGCCGGGATGTTGATCGTCACCGTCTTGCCGGCGTACTTGGCGTAGCGGTTCTGCGCCATCGAGCCACTCGCCGGCAGTCCGGCGCCGAAAACGGTGATCGTGCTGGCCTTGACGAAGTTTCTGCGTTGCATGGTGGTGGTCTCCAGGGGGTTGTGTTGAATCAGGCGCGGATGGCCGCGCCGGTGGTGGTGTCGAAGATATGCAGCCTGTCGGCCGGCACGTCCAACGTAAGCGTTTTGTGCAGAAGCGCATGGGCATCGCCGGGCACGGTGGCGGTGATGCGCTGTGCGTGGTTGGCCAGGTGGCCGACGACCTGGCTTTCGGTGCCGAGGTACTCGACGACATCGACATGCAGGGCGATACCCGGCTGAGCCGCTGTTTGAAACGCCTGCGGTCGGATGCCGACCGTCAGTGCCTGATCGGGAGACTTCAGTTGCGCACGCAACCAAGCGGGTGCTTGCAAGGCAAAGCCGTCGCCACGCAGCAGGCCGCTGCCTTGATCGAACTTCACCGCCAGCAAATTCATGCTTGGCGTGCCGATGAACGCCGCCACGAACAGCGTCGCCGGCTCGTTGAAAACCTGCGACGGCGTGCCGACCTGCTGGATGCGGCCTTTGTCGAAGATGACGATGCGGTTGGCCAGCGTCATCGCTTCGACCTGGTCGTGCGTCACGTACACCGTCGTCTTGCCCAGGCGCTCGTGCAGCAGCGCGAGTTCAGCGCGCATGTGGCCACGCAGCTTCGCATCGAGGTTCGACAGCGGCTCGTCGAACAAGAACACCTTGGGCTCGCGCACGATGGCGCGGCCGATCGCCACGCGCTGGCGCTGGCCGCCCGACAGCTCTTTCGGTTTGCGTTGCAGCAGGTGTTCGATGTTGAGCACCTTGGCGGCAGTGGCCACCTTCGCCTGAATCTCTGCCGCCGGTCGTCCAGCCAGATCGAGCGCAAAGCTCATGTTCTGCGCCACGTTCATGTGCGGGTACAGCGCGTAGTTCTGGAACACCATCGCGATGTCGCGCGCCATCGGGTGCGCGTTGGTCACGTCGCGCTGGCCGATGAAGATCTGCCCTTCGGTCACCTCCTCCAAACCGGCCACCATGCGCAGCGTCGTGCTCTTGCCGCAGCCCGATTCGCCGAGCAGCACGACGAACTCGCCTTCCTCCACCGCCAGGTCGAGCTGCTGCACGACGGTGACGTCGCCGAAGCGCTTGACGACGTTCCTCAGCTCCAAGCCAGCCACGTCAGCGCTCCTTCATGGCTTGGGGTCGGCGCACGCCCCAACCTGTCGGCGGCACGCGATTGCCAGGGTGCGCGGGGTCAGGCCCCCAGATGGCCTGGTAGGTGTCGATGCAGCGGCCGCGTGCTTGCAGGCGCACAAAGACCACCACGAACACCAGCCACCACGTACACAGCGCGAGCAACATCCAGCGTGGCGCATCGACGATGACGAGGCCGAGCACGATGACCGCCGCTGATGCTGCCACCGCCACCCATCCGAGCGTCTTGTGCAGGCGCTCGAAGCCGCGGCGCCACGGCGTCATGTCGTAGTGGTCACCGCGCACCTGCGGCTCGGTGGGGCCGCCCTTGCTGCCGCGCAGCAGCGCGCCCGCCACCTGCGTCCAGCCCAACAGGCACAAGACCCAACCGGCCCACGCGTGCCACATCGCAATGGCGCTGCTGCTCGTGCCGCTATTGAACGCAAGCATCACACCCGCCGTCATCAACACCACACCGCTCCACTGCAACCCGCGATGCAAGTTCCACCAGACACGGTTGTCGAGCTCACGCGGCCACGCCTGCGACGGCGTGACCTTGAAGAAGCGCGCAATCAGCGCACCCAACGGCATCAGCACGCCCCACGCCAACACCATGCAGCGCGCGTGCCAGGTGGCCCACGGCGCGATGCTGTGATCGGTGCTGCCACCGAGGGTCATGCTGAGCCATTCCATTGCCGGCTTACTTCGTGCCCCAGATCGCCTTGTAGTGATTGCGGTAGCCGTTGTCCGGGTCGAACAGGTTCTTCGGCCCGCCGTCCTTGGCGACGTTGTCCGGCGTCACCAGATGCACCTTCGGCACGTAGCCCGACCACTTGACCTTGGCGAAGGCGCGGTTCAGTTCGTCGACGATCTGCCAGCCCTGCATGTTCAGCGGCTCGGGCACGGTGCCGGCCTGGAAGCGCTTGGTGCGGATGCGTTGGTAGGCCGCTTGCGATCCGTCTCCTGCCGACACTGCCTTCGGTGCGCCGTCGCCCTTCTTGCCGGCTGTCGTCAGCGTCGGGCCCATGAAGTCGAAGTAGAGGTCGTTGATGGCCAGCGAGTGCGTCCACTTGTCGCCGAACTTTTGCAGCAGCGACGCGGTCAGCGTCGGCATGCGCGTCGAGCTCTCCGAGATCGGGCTGTCTTCGTAGCTCAGCACCGTGCAGCCGCCGCACTTCTTGATCACCGCTTCCATCGCCTTGGCCTTGTACACAGCAATCGCGTACTGGCTGTCGGTGAAGATGACGACACCGGCCTTGCCGCCGCTGTCGGCCACGGCCCACAACGCAGCCGCTTCCGAGACGTCATCCGCCGTCGTCGTGACGTTGGCGTACAGACCTGCCTTTTCGTTCGGCCCCGGTTGCTCGCCCGAGTGCCAACCAACCAGCGGCACGCCAGCTTTGACCGCGCCTTCGAACGCCGCCTTCTGTTCGCTCGTATCGAAGCCGCCGACAACGATGCCCGCCGGCTTCAGCGCCAGCGCCTGGTTCAACGCCGCAGTACGGCCACTCACCGAGCCCTGGCCGTCGATCACACGCACCGTCCAGCCGATGGCCTTGGCCCCCTCTTCGACGCCTTTGCTGACGCCAAGAATGCCGCCGTTTTTCATGTCGCCGGCGACGAAGACGATCATCTTGCCGGCTGCGGCCTTCGGGCCGGTGGTCGGGCCGTCCCACTTGTCCTTGACCATCGTCGCCGTGGCGATCTTCTTCTTCGCAGCATCGAGGAACTCGGTGCCTTGTGCGAACGCACTGCTGGCGAGGAACAGAACCGCGGCGCCGGCGACCGCCGCGCTTGTGGCCATTTTGGAGTTGAGCAATCGCATCGTCATTCGTCTCTCCTTCAGTGGTGCGGGCCCTGGCCCGCGGGTGGTGGTGGTGGTGGTGAAACTTCCGAACTCAGTTGGCGCTCGGCAATGCGGCGCTTGATCGACAGGTTGCGCCGCTGCTGCGCCCATCCGGCAATGCCGATCGAGACCAGCAGCGTCAAACCGTTGAACAGCGGCTCGACATAAAACGCGCCGCCGAATTGCTGAATGCCCGAGATGCCGATGGCGAGGATTGCCACGCCGATCAGCGTTCCCCAGACGTTGACGCGGCCGGGCCGGATGGTGGTGCTGCCGAGAAACGCGCCGACCAGCGCCGGCAGCAAGAACTCGAGGCCCACGCTGGCTTGCCCGATCTGCAAGCGCGAGGCCAGCAGCACGCCGGCAAAGCCCGACAGCAAGCCCGACGCGACGAACGCGCCCATCACATGCTTGCGCACCGCGATGCCGTTGAGTTGCGCCGCCTTCGGATTGGCGCCGATGACATACAGCGCGCGGCCGAGCGGCGTGAACTCGGTGATGAGCCACAGCAACACGCTGACCGCGAGAACGTAGAAGGCGACGATCGGCAGGCCGAGGAACTGCGCCGCCGTGATGGCAAGAAAGCCGTCAGGCAACTCACCGAGCACCTGCCGGCCGCCGCTGTGCCACATCGCCACCGCGTAGATCACGGTGCCGGTGCCGAGCGTGGCGATGAAGGAATCGATCTGCGCCATCTCGACCAGCAGACCATTCAAGACACCAAACAGCGCGGCGCAAAGCAGCACGATCAGGACGGCCGCCGGCCATGGCAGACCCATTTGCGTTTGCAGGCTGATCGCCAGGATGTGCCAGAGCACGATGCCGTAGCCGACTGTCAGGTCGATCTTGCCGGTGATCATCGGAATCGTCGCAGCCAGCGCGAGCAAGGCGATCACCGACTTGTCCGACAGGATCGCGCGCAGGTTGAACAGCGTCGGGAAGGTGTCGGGCAGCAGTGCGCTGAACAGCAGCGCGAGCGCCACGGTCAGCACGACAAGCCCATAGACCGGGATCGCACGGCCGATGCGTTGGCCGAGCGTGAGTGCAGCGCCGTCGAGCGACTTGTCGGGTTCGAGCGCGGTCGATTTGATCGAATTGCTCATGCGTGCGCTTCCTCCATCTGCGCTGCACCGGCCGCCAGCGACAGCAGACGCTCGACAGTGATCTGCGCGCCGCGCAACTCCGCCGCGATGAGACCGTCGCGGAACACCAGCACGCGCGTGCACACCGTCGCCACTTCTTCGAAATCGGTCGAGACGACGATCAGCGCCGTGCCCGCCTGCGCGCGCTCGCGCAGCACGCCGTAGATCTGCCGCTTGGCGCCGACATCGACGCCGGCCGTCGGCTCTTCCAACACCACCAGCGGTTTGTCGAGGTGGAACCAGCGCGCCAGCACCACCTTCTGCTGGTTGCCGCCGGAGAGCTGCTGCACTTCGGCGTTCGGCGCAGGAGGGTTGATGTCGAAACGCTGGATCAACGCCATCGCCTGCGATTGTTCACGGCTGCGGCGGTCGAACGCGAGGCCACGGTCACCGTGCAACGCAGGATGCGGGAACAGGTTTTCCAGCACGGTCATCGATGCCGCCAGGTTTTCTTCGAGCCGCTCGCCAGCGACGTAGGCCACGCCCGCGCGAATGGCATCGGCCGGTGTTCTGAATTGCGCTGGCTGGCCCTGCACGAACATGCGCCCGGCCGACAGCGGCTCGCGGCCGAACACGGCTTTGCTGATGGCCTCGTGACCCGCGCCGCGCAGGCCCACCAGGCCGAGCACTTCGCCGCGATACACCGCCAAGTCGAGCGGTCCTGCGTTGCCGCTGGCAGCCGCTAGCAACTGCAGCACCGGCTCGCCCTCGATCTGCACCGCCGCTTTGTCGCCCGCTGCCGCCAAGGCCTTGCCGATGATCAGATTCACGAGCTCCGACTCGTTCGTCTGCGCTGTCGTCTTCACCGCCACCAGCTTGCCGTCGCGCATCACCGCAGCGCGGTCGGAGATGGCCATCACTTCATCGAGCCGGTGCGAGACATAGACGATGCCCATGCCCTGCCCTCGCAAGCCACGCAGCACGCCGAACAGGCGCTCGACGTCGCTCATCGGCAAACTTGCCGAGGGCTCGTCGAGCACCAGCAAACGCGCCTGCACTTCGAGCGCGCGGCCGATGGCAAGCAAAGACTTCTCGGCGCGCGTCAGCGAAAACACGCGGCGCTCGGGATCGATGCGGCAGCCCACACGCGCCATCACGCGCTCGGCCGTGGCGGTGGCCGCTGCCCAATCGATCAGGCCGAAGCGCCGCGGGTAGCCCATGCCGATGCAGACGTTTTCTGCCACTGTCATCCACTCGACCAGGCCGAGGTCTTGATGGATGAAGGCCACAGGCTGGTGCGCACGGTCACTGCTGCGCCACTGACTCTGAGGCCGGCTGTCGAAATAGATCTCGCCGCTGTCGGCCGGGTAGATGCCCGCCAGCAGCTTGATCAGCGTCGATTTGCCGGCGCCGTTTTCGCCGAGCAACGCCAGGATCTCGCCGCCGTGCACGTCGAGCGTGACTGCATCCACCGCCTGCGTGCCGCCGAAGCGTTTGTTCACGCCGTCGAATCTCAAGAGCGGCGAGTGGATCACGCCGTGGCCCCGCGCGTGTTCAAGCGCACGCGGTAGAGCGACGTGCTGGCGCAGATGAAGAGTTCATTACCCTCTTCGCCGCCAAAGACAAGGTTGCCCACCTTCTCCGGCACCGCAATGCGGCCGATGCGCGTGCCGTCCGGGTGATAGACCTGCACGCTGTCTTCGCTGCTCGTGTAGATGAAACCGTGCACGTCAACACGAAAGCCATCGGCCAGGCCCGGCTCGACGACGGCAAAGATGCGCGGGTTCGTCAGCTCCTGGCCGCCGACCACGTCGAAGGCGACGATGTGGTGATTGCCGCTGCCGTCGGTGCGCGTGGCCGCCGACGTGTCGCTGACATAGAGCAGGCTCTCATCCGGCGAAAACGCCAGACCGTTCGGCTCTTCAAGGAACGCGCTGACGATGCGCAGTTCCTTCTTCACCGGATCGAAGCGGAAGACATGGTTCACCCCCAGCTCGCTCTCAGCCTGATGCCCTTCGCGGTTGCTGAGAATGCCGTACTGCGGATCGGTGAACCAGATACTGCCGTCGCGCTTGACCACCACATCGTTCGGCGAATTCAGACGCCGGCCTTGGTAGTGGCTGACCAGCACTTCATCGTCCAGCGGCTCCAGGTTCACACCAAACCGCGTTCGCACAACCCCACGCAAGCCATGCGAGCAGTGCAGCAGCGAGCCGTCGGCCTCGCGCACATGGCCGTTGGTGAACTCTGCATCGTCGCGCCAGACGGTCATGCCGCTGTCGGCGTGCCAGCGCAGCATGCGGTTGTTCGGGATATCGCTCCAGAGCAGCGACTGGTCTTCGCGCATCCACACCGGGCCTTCGCTCCAGACCGCACCGGTGCACAGGCGCTCCAATCCCGAAGCTCCTTGGGCCACGATGGCAAAGCGAGGGTCGAAAACGGCGATGGACATGCGGGCCCGCAGTCTGGCACCATCAAAGTTACCGGTAACTAGGCTTTTCCCGACCCCTCTTGACACGCCACGCAGCCCTATGATTTAGCGTGAGTGCGGTTCCGCAGATCGCGTCTTTGCCAGCCCCACTCGTTATCGGTATCCAGCACGCCACCGTGTCCCCGCCGCCCAAACGCAAGCCTCCCGCTGCCCCTGCACGCCCGGTGACGATGGCAGACGTGGCCGCGCGAGTTGGCGTGTCGAAGATGACTGTCTCGCGCGCCCTGCACCGCAGCGCCCATGGCGGCACCAGCGACCGCACGACCTCCGAAGCGCTGCGCCTGCGGATCGTCAAGGCCTGCAATGAGATGGGCTACGTCATCGACCAGACGGCGCGCACCTTTTCCAGCAAGCGCTCGGGTTTTGTCGCCGCCCTGATCCCGGCGCTCAATAACTCCAACTTTTCCGACACCGTACACGGCCTGACCGCCGCCGTCGAGGCCAGCGGCTTGCAGGTGCTGCTCGGCTATACCGACTACGACGTGCCGACCGAGGAACGCCTGCTCAGGGCAATGCTGATGCGCCGCCCGGAAGGCGTGATCGTCACCGGCGGCAGCCACACGCCGGCAGCACGCAAGATGCTCGAAGCGGCTGGCGTGCCGGTGGTCGAAACCTGGGACTTGCTTTCCGATCCGATCGAGCACAGCGTCGGCTTCTCCAACGCCGAGGCCACCGCGGCCATGGTCCGTAGCCTGCACGCGCAAGGCTACCGCCGCATGGCCTTCATGTGCGGCGAGGCGGGGCGCGATGCGCGCGGCGCCGAACGTCGGCGAGGTTTCGAAGAGGCGATGCGCGAACTCAAGCTGCGCGGCGGCCGCGTCATCACCGTCGGCCAGGCCCCCGTGTCGATGGCGCATGGCGCGCAGGCCGTGGCGCAACTCATCGAGCAGTGGCCTGAGGTGCAGGCTCTCATCTGCGTCTCGGACCACGCCGCGTTTGGCGCCCTGATGGAGTGCCAGCGCCGCGGCTGGGCAGTGCCGCAGCGGCTGGCGATTGCCGGCTTCGGCGGCTTTGAAGTCTCCACCGCTTGCCATCCGCGGCTGAGCACCGTGGCCGTCGATTGCGTCGGCATCGGCCGCGCGGCGGGCGAGTTGCTGCTGCGTGCCATCGACGCGGCGCGCAGCGGCGTGCGACTGCCGGCGGAGACGGTGATGGTGCCGTTTCGCATCGAGTTGCGGGAGAGCACCTGAGGGTGCGCATACAAGTTTGGAGCCCAGGATGGAATTGTTCGCCTGGTCAACACCGCTGGCATATAGCACCGCGGCGTGTTCGCCGAGTTCCCCACCGACGCCTGGCACAAGCTTACTAGCACCAACATCGACAGAGTGTTTTTCGTCGGCCGGGCGCTGGGGCGACGTGCAGCAACTGGCGGGCGCGGCGATCTTTCTGGCGTCGGACGCGTCGAGCTTTGTCAGCGGGCACAGCCTGTATGTGGATGGCGGCATCACGGCGAGCTTTTGAGCGTGGCCGTGTTTGTTTGATTGACGCGGGAGGGATTGCTCGCCCTCGCCTTGAGGCGATGGCTCGGCCCTCGCTTTTGCTCAGGCCCATTGCTGCGCAACGTCCTGCAAGAGTCCACCGGACTCTTGCAGAGCGAACCCTGGAGGGTTCTGCGCACCTCCCCAACTCACCCAAAACAAAAACGCCCGCGCAAGGCGGGCGTTTGTGCTTTGGCGGAGTCGGAGGGATTCGAACCCTCGATGCAGGTTTTGCCCACATACTCCCTTAGCAGGGGAGCACCTTCGGCCACTCGGTCACGACTCCAAAGTGCGCAGATTCTAGCGCGCCGAGACCGGCCGCTTCAGACCTTCGCAGGCTCGCCGTCGAGATCGAACGCGCGGTGCAGCGCCCTGACCGCCAGTTCCATGTACTTCTCGTCGATGACGACGCTGGTTTTGATCTCGCTCGTCGAGATCATCTGGATGTTGATGCCCTCCTCGGAGAGGATGCGGAACATCGTCGCCGCCACGCCGACGTGGCTCTTCATGCCGATGCCGACGATCGAGACCTTGCAGATGCGCGCATCGCCCGTCACTTCCCGCGCGCCGGTGGCCGGTGCGATCTGCGTCTTCAGCAGATCGAGCGTGCGCTGGTAGTCGTTGCGGTGCACGGTGAACGAGAAGTCGGTCTTGCCGTCGTGCGAGACGTTCTGGATGATCACATCGACGTCGATGTTGGCCTCGGCCACGGGCCCGAGGATGCGGTAGGCCACGCCCGGCTTGTCGGGCACACCGAGGATCGTGACCTTGGCTTCGTCGCGGTTGAAAGCGATGCCCGAGACAATGGCTTGTTCCATCTTTGCGTCTTCCTCGAAAGTGATCAGGGTGCCGGAGGCGGCTTCTTCGTCGATCGGGATATCCCAATCGGTGAAGGACGACAACACGCGCAGCTTGACGCGGTACTTGCCGGCGAATTCAACCGAGCGGATCTGCAGCACCTTGCTGCCCAGGCTCGCCATCTCGAGCATTTCTTCGAAGCTGATCGTCGCCAGCCGCCGCGCTTCGGGCACGACGCGCGGGTCGGTCGTATAAACGCCATCGACGTCGGTGTAGATCAGGCACTCGGCGGCCTTCATCGCCGCGGCCACGGCCACCGCCGAAGTATCGCTGCCGCCGCGGCCGAGCGTGGTCACGTTGCCAGCCTCATCCACGCCCTGGAAGCCGGTGATGACCACCACCTTGCCGGCATCGAGATCGGCGCGCACGCGCACGTCGTCGATCTGCTGGATGCGGGCTTTGGTGAATGAAGAATCGGTGGCGATCGGTAGTTGCCAGCCGGCATAGCTCACGGCTTGAAGGCCTTCGGCTTGCAGGGCGATCGACAGCAGGCCAACCGATACCTGCTCGCCGGTGGCGGCGATGGCGTCGAGCTCACGCATCACGGCCGGCGTGAGTTGTTGCGGCTGCAGCTCTTTGGCCAAGCCGAGCAAGCGATTCGTCTCGCCGCTCATCGCCGATGGCACGACGATCATCTGATGCCCTGCCCTGGCCCATTTGGCAACGCGCTTGGCGACGTTGCGGATGCGCTCGGTGGACCCCATCGAGGTGCCGCCGTACTTGTGAACGATCAAAGACATGGTGCGCATTTTTGTGAGACGCATTGATTTTATCGGCTCGTCTCCCACGACAAGCTGACGCGCGGCTGGCCGGGCGTTTCGAGCGCGCGTGCGTCGGCGCCGAGGCCGGGGACGAACAGCAATTGGCCGTCCGCTGAAAACAGGAGCGGCGCGTCGCGTGACCATGCGGGCACACCGGCAGCCTGGAACTGCTTTTTCAGGCTGCGCGGCGGCGTGGCGGGGGCACGCTGGAACTGCTGTGCGGCTTCGCGCGCGCGCCATGTCGCGTTGTGCAGCATGGCCAGCGGGATGCCGTCGTTGCGGGTCTTGCCGACGCGCAGCGATGCGGCAACGCCCGGCACCGCGTGCAGGCCAACGCGATCGACGTCCGCGGCGCAAGGCCACGCGGCTGGCGCATCGGCGCTCGACAGTTTCAGCGTGATCCGGCCGCGGTAGCGCCGCAACTCGCCGCCATCGAGGGGCCAGCGCGCGGGCATCAGGCCGGGCAACTCGCGCATCAACCGATCGAGCAGCGCCTCGTGGACACCTCGCTCAGCGTGCGGCGACAGCCACGCGCGCAAACACTCGCGCTGGCGCACCGAGGACAGCGCTTGCCAGCGTTCCTGCACCAGCACGCCATGCTCGCACGCCGCAGCCACATCCGCCTCGGCCACCTCGGCAATCAACCCCCGCGCCCGTGCGGCCTGCGCCGCCGCGGCGGCCAACGCGCTGTCGGCATCGCCAAACGCAGCGCGCAGCGCTGGCATGACTTGCAGGCGCAAGCGGTTGCGCGCGAACCGCGGGTCGGCGTTGCTGGCGTCATCGACAAAACGAATCCGGTGCGTGCGCACGTAGGCCTCGATCGCCTCGCGCGGCTGTTCGAGCCAGGGCCGCACCCAGGTGATGCCGTCGCGCTGCGCACTCGCCGGCATGGAGGCCAATCCCGCGGCGCCCGCGCCACGCAGCGCCTGCAACAGGAACGTTTCGGCCTGATCGGCGCGGTGGTGCGCCAGCGCGACCACATCGCAACCCGCCTCGCGCGCCATCGAAGCCAACGCTGCGTAGCGCCTGGCCCTCGCCCACGCTTCGATGCTCTGACCGCGCGCAGGCTTTCCTCGCAACCGTTGCATCGCAAAGCGCAGCGGCAGCCCTTTGCCAGCCCAACGTTTGCAGGTGCGCTCGACAAGCGCGGCCCAATCACTGGCTTGTGCCTGCAATCCGTGATGAACATGCAGCGCCCAGACTTCGACGCCCTGCGCCTGCGCCGCACGCGCCAGGCAATGCAGCAGCGCCATCGAATCGCGGCCGCCGCTGACGGCCACCGCGATCGAATTCATCTGACCCCCAAGGCGCTCCGCGCCGCCCCCCCGAGGGGGAGCGAGCGCCTAGGGAGCGGCCCGTCGGCGCTCCTCATTTTTCTTTCGTGTCGGAGAAGCGCCCGTAGGACTGCAGGCGCTCGTAGCGGCGGTCGAGCAGCTCCTTGACCTTGAGGTCGGTCACTTGCCGCAACGCATCGCCGAGCGCGCGCTTGAGCGCAGCGCTCATCGCCTTGGAGTCGCGGTGTGCACCGCCGACGGGCTCGCTGACGATCTTGTCGATCAGCCCCAGCGCCTTCAACCGGTGCGCCGTGATGCCCAGCGCCTCGGCCGCTTCGGGCGCGCGCTCCGCCGTCTTCCACAGAATCGACGCGCAGCCTTCGGGCGAGATCACCGAGTACACCGAGTACTGCAGCATCAGCACCTGATCACCGACCGACAGCGCGAGCGCACCGCCGGAGCCGCCCTCGCCGATGATGGTGACGATGATCGGCACTTCGAGCTGCGCCATCTCGAAGATGTTGTGGCCGATGGCCTCGCTCTGGCCGCGCTCTTCGGCGCCGATGCCCGGATACGCGCCGGGCGTGTCGACAAACGTGAACAGCGGCAGCTTGAACTTCTGCGCCACGCGCATCAGGCGAAGCGCCTTGCGGTAGCCCTCGGGCCGGCTCATACCGAAGTTGCGCGCCGCGCGCTCCTTGGTGTCCCTGCCCTTCTGGTGACCGATGACCATGCAGGCCTGGCCGTTGAAGCGCGCCAGGCCGCCGATGATCGACAGGTCGTCGGCGAACGCACGGTCGCCGTGCAGTTCGTGAAAGTCGGTGAACAGATCGCCGATGTAGTCGAGCGTGTACGGCCGCTGCGGATGGCGCGCGATCTGCGTCACCTGCCACGGCGTCAAGCGGCTGTAGATTTCCTTGGTGAGCTGTTGGCTCTTTTCGTCGAGGCGGCCGATCTCTTCGGAGATGTCCACCGCCGACTCGTTCTGCACGTAGCGCAGCTCTTCGATTTTGGCGTCGAGCTCGGCGATCGGCTGCTCGAATTCGAGGAAGTGACGTTTGCTCATGGTGTTCAGTACTCCACTGGCAACGGATCGAGACTGCGCCAGATATACCACGTGGCGACGGAGCGAAAAGGCGCCCAGGCATCGCCGACTTCGCGCGCTTCGACGCGCGTCACCGGCTCGCCGCTGAAGTAGTTGACGCTGATGCCTTTGATCAGGCCCAGGTCATCGACCGGCAACACATTGGGCCGCATCAAGTGAAAGATCAGGAACATCTCGGCGGTCCAGCGGCCGATGCCGCGAATCGCGACCAGCTCTTCGATGATGGCCTCGTCGTCCATCTGCTGCCACTGGCGAACATGGACCGTGCCTTCACTGAAATGTGCGGCAAGGTCTTTGAGGTACTCCACTTTGCGCGCTGACAAGCCGGCGCCGCGCATGCTGTCGGTTTTGAGTTTCAACACATCGGCCGGCGGCAGCTTGGTGGTGGAGCCATCGACCAGCAGCGCGAATTTGTCCCACACCGATTGCGCGGCCTTGACAGAAATCTGCTGGCCCACGATCGAGCGCGCCAGCGTCGTGAACGCATCGCCGCGGCTTTGCAGGCGGGCCTCGCCGAACTGCGGGATCAGCTTCTTCATCACACGATCGCGGCGCGCGAGATGCTTGCAGGCGTCGTCCCAATACGCCGGGGTGATTTCGATGGCCTTGACCATGTCAGGCCTTTACCCAAGTGGTGCCTTGCGCCGAGTCCTTCAACTCGATGCCCTGTGCTGCCAGGTCCTTGCGGATGCGATCCGCTTCGGCGTAGTTCTTGGCGGCTTTGGCGGCGTTGCGCGCAGCGATGGCTGCGTCGATCGCGCTGGCTTCCAGGCCGCCTTGCATGTAGGTCTGCGGCATTTGCTGCAACACACCGAGCACGCCACCGAGATGACGCAGCAGCGCGGCCGTGTCCGGCGAGCCTGTGCGGTTCAGCTCGTTGGCCAGATCGAACATCACCGCCAGCGCCACCGGCGTGTTGAAGTCTTCGTTCATCGCCGCGCGAAAGGCCGCGGCCTGCGGTTGCGACCAATCGAGCGGCGCACTCGATGGCGTCACGCTGCCGAGCGCGGTGTAGAGCCGGCGCAGCGCGGTCCGCGCGTCTTCGAGATGGGCGTCGCTGAAGTTGAACGGGCTGCGGTACTGCGTGCGCAGCATGAAAAAGCGCAGCGTTTCACCGTCGAATTTGGCCAGCACGTCGCGGATGGTGAAGAAGTTGCCCAGTGACTTGGACATCTTCTCGTTGTCGACATTCAGGAAGCCGTTGTGCAGCCAGTAGCGCGCGAAAGTGCCGCCGCTGGCGCCTTCGCTCTGCGCGATTTCGTTCTCGTGGTGCGGGAAAATCAGGTCCATGCCACCGCCATGGATGTCGAACGGCTCGCCGAGCAGCGCGGCGCTCATCGCCGAGCACTCGATGTGCCAACCCGGCCGGCCGGGGCCGTAGTGGCTGGGGTACTTCGCGTCCTCGGGCTCGGCGGGCTTGGCCGACTTCCACATCACGAAGTCGAGCGGATCATTCTTGCCGTCGAGCACGGCCACACGTTCGCCGGCGCGCAGTTCGTCGAGGCTCTTGCCGGAGAGCTTGCCGTAGCCAGGCAGCTTGCGCACCGCGAAGTTCACATCGCCATTGGGCGCCTGATACGCAAGGCCTTTGCCTTGCAGCGTCTCGATCAGGCCGAGCATGGCGGGCACGTGCTCGGTGGCGCGCGGCTCGTGCGTGGGCTTCTGGATGCCGACGGCATCGAGGTCCTGGTGCATCGCTGCGATCATCTCGTCGGTCAGCGCGCGGATCGTCATGCGGCGCTCCAGCGCGCGCTTGATGATCTTGTCGTCGATGTCGGTGATGTTGCGCACGTAGGTGACGTCAAACCCTTCTGCGCGCAGCCAGCGCTGCACCACGTCGAAGGCCATCATCATGCGCAGATGACCCATGTGGCACAGGTCATAGACCGTGATGCCGCACACGTACAGACCCACCTTGCCATCGCGGATCGGGCGGAACTCCTCCAGGGATCGTGTCAGCGTGTTGTGGAGCTTCAGCGTCATCGGTCGATACAAAGAAAGCGGCCTCGATGCCGCTGGGTGCTGCGAGGCCGCTCGATAGAATGCGCAAAATCAGTATAGCGGGCGCACCCGGTGCGCCCAGGAGACGCAAACCCATGAAAACCCGCCTTGTCGCAGTGCTCGCTGCCGCTGTGATCTGTCTGCCCGCCTGGGCGCAGCAGAAAGTGAAGATCGCCACCAGCCTGGGCGACATCGTGATCGAAGTCGATGCGGCGAAGGCGCCGAAGTCGGCCGACAATTTCGTGCAGTACGTCAAGGCAGGCCACTACGACGGCACTATCTTCCACCGCGTGATCGAAGACTTCATGATTCAGGGTGGCGGCATGAAACCTGACATGAAGGAAAAGCCGGTGCGCGCGCCGATCCCACTGGAGTCACGCACCGGTCTTTCGAACACGCGCGGCACGGTGTCGATGGCGCGCACGATGGACCCGAACTCGGCCACCGCGCAGTTCTTCATCAACGTCAAGGACAACTCGTTCCTCGACCAGCCCAATTCGCGCGATGGCAACGGCTACGCGGTGTTCGGCAAAGTCGTCTCGGGCATGGACGTGATCGACAAGATCCGCGCCGTTCCCGTCGGCGACAAAGGCGGCCACCAGAATGTGCCCGCCACGCCAGTCCTGATTAAAAAAGCCTCCTTGGAGAAATGAGATGACGAAGACAGTTGAGATGGTCACCAATGCGGGCACGATGCGCATCGAACTCGACGACGCGAAGGCGCCGGCCTCGGTGGCCAACTTTCTGGCCTACGCGGCCAAGGGTCACTACGCCGACACGGTGTTCCACCGGGTGATCAAGGGCTTCATGGTGCAGGGCGGCGGCTTTGCTGTGGGCATGACGCAAAAGCCCACCGATCCGCCGATCGCCAACGAAGCCAACAACGGCGTTAAGAATACGAAGTACACACTGGCGATGGCGCGCACCAGCGTGCCGCATTCGGCGACGGCGCAGTTCTTCATCAACACCAAGGACAACGGCTTTCTTGACCACACCGCTGAGTCGGCGCAGGGCTGGGGCTATGCGGTCTTCGGCCGTGTGGTCGAGGGCACCGAGGTGGTCGATGCGATCGAGCGCATGCGCACCGGCCGCAAGGGCATGCACGATGACGTGCCGGTGGAAGATGTCGTCATCCAGAGCGTCACTCTCATCAGCTAGCGCGGCATGTCCACAGGACCGGGCCTGCGGGCGCTGGCCAATGTCTATGAATGCCAGGCAGAGCCGCAGTGGCACAGCGTCGAGTTCATCTCCGACCTGCACTTGAGTGATGCCACGCCTCGGACCTTCGAGGCCTGGGCGCGCTACCTGCTCAGCACGCGGGCGGACGCGGTGTTCATCCTCGGCGACTTGTTCGAGGTCTGGTTCGGTGATGACGCGCGCTCAACGGGCGGCTTCGCGCGGCGCGCCGCCGACGTGCTGCAAGAGGCGGCGTCGCTGCGGCCCTTGAGCTTTATAGCCGGCAACCGCGACTTTCTGGTCGGCGCAGCGATGTTGCGCGATTGCGGCGTGGTCGCCCTGCCGGACCCGACTGTGCTCGATGCCTGGGGCCAGCGCGTGCTGCTGACGCATGGCGACGAGTTGTGCTTGTCTGACACCGCCTACCAACGATTCCGCCGCGACGTGCGCAGCGATGCGTGGCGGAAGGCCTTTCTGGCCAAGCCGCTGACTGAGCGCGAGCAGATCGCGCGCGGCATGCGTGACGCCAGCGAGACCGCCAAACGGGTCAAATTCGGCGCCAAGCCGATCGCCGACTGGGCCGACGTGGACGCTGCAGCAGCGGTGTCCTGGATGCACGCGGCCGGCAGCCGCACCTTGATTCACGGCCACACGCACCGCCCGGGTGACGACACGCTCGCGCCAGGCTATGTTCGCCACGTGCTCAGCGACTGGGATGTCGATGCCGCGCCGCACCGCGCGCAAGTGCTGCGCCTGACGCGCGACGGCCTGACGCGCATCGATCTGCTGGCGGCTTGATGGCAGGTTGGCTGCACGCGCTGCGCCGACGCGTTGAAACGCGAGCATTGCAGCGGCGCGCCATTGCCGACGAGCTGTGGCAGGCCTGCGTGGCCGACCTGCCTTTCGTCGCCGCTCGACCGGCCGAGCAACAGGCGCGTCTGCGGCGCATGGCCAGCCTTTTTCTGGACTGCAAGGAGTTCAGCGGCGCGAACGGTTTCGTCGTCACCGACCGCATTGCGCTCACGGTGGCCGTGCAAGCCTGCCTGCCGGTGCTCGAACTGGGCCTCGACCCCTACGACGGCTTCGTCGGCATCGTCATGCACTCCGACGCCGTGACGGCCTCGCGCGAGGTCATGGACGAGCACGGCATCGTGCATGCCTACGACGAGGAGCTGGCCGGCGAAGCCATGGAAGGCGGCCCGTTGATGCTGTCGTGGGCCGATGTCTTACCCAGCCCAGTGGCGGGTGGCACGCCCAGCACGGCCTACAACGTCGTCATCCACGAATTCGCCCATGTGCTCGACATGCGTGACGGCCAGGCCGACGGCATCCCACTGCTGAAAAGCGGGGCCCAACGGCGAGCCTGGGGAGAAGTATTGATGGTCGAGTACGACCGCTTTTGCGAGCGTGTGGTTTGCGGCTACGACACCGTGCTCGACCGTTACGCCGCCGAAGCCCCGGGTGAGTTCTTTGCCGTGGCCTCGGAGGCCTTCTTCGTCACGCCGCAGGCGCTGAAAGAAGAACAGCCGGCGATGTACCGGCTGTTGGCTTCTTTCTACAAACAGGATCCCGGTCTGTACTAAGAGGTTGCAGCCGACTCCGCCTTCGGCTTGTCACTCTTCTTGACTGGCTGGATGTCGAGCAACGCCTCGCCCTTGTCGTCGATGTCCACCGTCAGGCGTCCACCTTCGGTCAGGCGCCCAAACAGCAGTTCGTCGGCCAGCGCGCGGCGGATCGTGTCCTGGATCGCGCGCTGCATCGGCCGCGCACCCATCAGCGGATCGAAGCCCTTCTTCGCCAAGTGCGCGCGCAGCTTGTCGGTGAAGGTGACTTCGACCTTCTTCTCGGCCAGCTGGCCTTCGAGTTCGAGCAGGAACTTGTCGACCACGCGCATGATGATTTCTTCATCGAGCGAGCGGAAGTTGATGATGGCGTCGAGCCGGTTGCGGAACTCGGGCGTGAACAAGCGCTTGATGTCCGCCATCTCGTCGCCCTGCTCGCGCTTGGTCGCGAAGCCGATCGTCGATTTGTTCAGCGTCTCGGCACCTGCGTTCGTCGTCATGATGATGACGATGTTGCGGAAGTCGGCCTTGCGGCCGTTGTTGTCGGTCAGCGTGCCATGGTCCATGACCTGCAGCAGCACGTTGAAGACATCCGGGTGCGCCTTCTCGATCTCGTCGAGCAGCAGCACCGCATGCGGCTTCTTCGTCACCGCTTCGGTCAACAGGCCGCCCTGGTCGAAGCCGACGTAGCCTGGAGGTGCGCCGATCAGGCGGCTGACCGCGTGGCGCTCCATGTACTCGCTCATGTCAAAGCGGATCAGCTCGATGCCCAGGATGAAGGCGAGCTGTTTGGCGACTTCGGTCTTGCCGACGCCCGTCGGGCCGCTGAACAGGAACGAGCCGATCGGTTTTTCCGGTTTGCCCAGGCCCGAGCGCGCCATCTTGATCGCCGCGGCCAGCGCATCGATTGCCGCTTCCTGGCCGAAGACCACGCTCTTCAGATCGCGATCGAGGGTCTTCAACTTGCTGCGGTCGTCCGAAGACACCGAGGCCGGCGGGATGCGCGCGATCTTGGACACGATCTCCTCGACCTCGAGGCGCGTGATCGTCTTCTTCTGCTTGGCCTTGGGCAGGATGCGCTGTGCCGCACCCGCCTCATCGATGACGTCGATCGCCTTGTCGGGCAGATGACGGTCGTTGATGTACTTGGCCGAAAGTTCAGCTGCGGCCTGCAGCGCCGTCAGCGCGTACTTGACCTGGTGATGCTCCTCGAAGCGCGACTTCAAGCCCTTCAGGATCTCGATCGTCTGCTCGACACTCGGCTCGCCGATGTCGATCTTCTGGAAGCGCCGTGACAGCGCCGCATCTTTCTCGAAAATGCCGCGGTACTCGGTGAACGTGGTCGCGCCAATGCACTTGATCTGGCCCGAGGACAGCGCGGGCTTGAGCAAGTTGCTCGCATCGAGCGTGCCACCCGAAGCGGCGCCGGCGCCGATCAGGGTGTGGATCTCGTCGATGAACAGGATCGAGCCCGGCTGGTCCTTCAGTGCCTTGAGCACGCCTTTCAGGCGCTGCTCGAAGTCGCCGCGGTATTTGGTGCCGGCCAAGAGCGCGCCCATGTCGAGCGAATAGACCGTGGCATCGCCGAGCACCTCGGGCACTTCGGCCTGCGTGATGCGCCAAGCCAGGCCCTCGGCAATCGCGGTCTTGCCGACGCCGGCCTCGCCGACCAGCAGCGGGTTGTTCTTGCGCCGGCGGCAGAGCACCTGGATCACGCGCTCGACTTCGTTTTCGCGACCGATCAGCGGGTCGATCCGGCCTTCACGCGCGAGCTGGTTCAGGTTCTGGGTGAACTGATCGAGCGGCGAACCTTTGCCGTCGCCGGCCTCTTCCTTTTCGCCCTCGCTGCTGCTGCCGCTCTCGTTGCTCTTCGTGGGCTCCGGCGGGTCACTCTTCTTGATGCCGTGGGCAATGAAGTTCACCACGTCCAGCCGCGTCACGCCCTGCTGGTGAAGGTAATACACGGCGTGCGAATCCTTCTCGCCGAAGATCGCCACCAGCACATTGGCGCCGGTGACTTCCTTCTTGCCGCTGCCGGTGCTCTGCACGTGCATGATCGCGCGCTGGATCACACGCTGGAAGCCGAGCGTCGGTTGCGTATCGACCTCTTCATCGCCGCCGACAGTCGGCGTGTTTTCCTTGATGAAGTTGACCAGGCTCTTGCGCAGGTCCTCGATGTTGGCGGCGCAGGCGCGCAGCACTTCGGCTGCGGACGGGTTGTCCAACAACGCGAGCAGCAGGTGCTCCACGGTGATGAACTCGTGGCGCTGCTGGCGTGCTTCGACAAACGCCATGTGCAGACTGACTTCCAACTCTTGCGCGATCATGCGGCCTCCAGGGTGCATTGCAACGGGTGACCTGCCCGCTTGGCCGCAGCCTGCACCAGTTCTACTTTAGTGGCTGCGACGTCCTTGCTATAGACCCCGCAAATGGCACGGCCTTCATGGTGAATTTTCAACATGATTTGCGTGGCGGTATCGATGTCGTGCAGAAAATGCTCCTGCAACACCAGCACGACAAACTCCATCGGCGTGTAGTCGTCGTTGTGCATGACGACCTGGTAGAGCTTCGGCGGCTCGACGCGCTGCTCTTGTTTCTCGGCGATGACCACGCCCTCGCCGTCGTCACGTCCCGGCAAAGAGGGGTTGGCGGGTGGGGGGGGTGCGGGACTGGCCATTGATGGAATTTTAAGCTGCGGCAACTGGCGCGGCCGCAAGAGCACATGGCACCTGAGCAGGGGTTCTCAAGGCGGGCATTTCATGGACACCGAATTGACAAACCCTGCGCAGAGTATTGACAATACGAGCCTCGATCGGTAGTTGATTCGTTCAGAGGTAGTCATCATGGCATTTGGTCTCGTCAAGTGGTTCAACGACGCCAAGGGGTTCGGCTTTATCGAGCCGGAAGGTGGCGGTGCTGATGTTTTTGCGCATTTTTCGGCCATCCAGATGGAAGGCTTTCGCACCCTGAAGCAAGGTGGGCGCGTTTCTTACGACGTGCTGCAAGGCCCTAAGGGTGACCAGGCGCAGAACATCCAAGCGGCTGAAGAGCTGGTCAGTGGCGCCAACGCCTCGACCGTTGCGGCTGGCTGATCCGATTTCACGCTCCGCAGCAAAGAGCCCGCATGATGCGGGCTCTTTGCTTTTGAGCATCGTGCTGATTTCCAGCGCAAAACCAGCACACGCATGTGCATTGCTGATGACACACCAATGACTCCGTCACTGCCGTCAGCCCTGACGGGGCAGCGCATCGAATTCGACAGCCGCGCCGGCCGGCTCTGCACCTACATCGCCGGCCAGGGTCCTCCGCTCCTGCTGATGCACAGCATCAACGCGGCAGCGTCGGCAGCCGAAGTGCGTCCGTTGCACGAACGGTACGCGGCCACGCACACCGTGTTCTCCATCGACCTGCCGGGCTACGGCTTCTCCGACCGTAGCGACCGTGACTACACGCCGCGCCTGATGACCGACGCCGTTCACGCCGTGGTCGAGCAGATCCACTTGCGCTGCGGAACCGCGCCCATCGATGCGCTAGCGCTGTCGCTGTCGAGCGAATACCTGGCGCGCGCGGCCGCCGAAGCGCCAGGCCGGTTTCGCACTGTCGCCCTCGTCAGCCCGACAGGGTTCAGCGGATCGAAATCTTGGCGTGAAGCGCCGGGCTCCAGCCGTGGCCTGCCCTGGTTGTACCGGGCGTTGCGCGGCCCGGGCGCCGGCTGGGGCGGAGCCCTGTTTCGCGGTCTCACCCGACCGGGTGTGATCCGATATTTCCTACGCCGCACCTGGGGGGCGCAGGAAATCGACGAAGCGCTGTGGCGCTACAGCGTGTTGACGACGCGCCAGCCCGGCGCCGAACATGCGCCATTGCACTTTCTGGCAGCCGGCCTTTTCAGCGCCGACATCCACACGCTCTACGAGCAGCTCGAAATGCCGGTCTGGATGTCGCATGGCGTGCGCGGTGACTTCACCGACTACCGCAGCAAGTCGATCGTCGAGGGAAGGCCGAACTGGCAGTTCAGTACCTTCCCCAGTGGGGCCATGCCGTATTTCGAAGTGCCCGATCGCTTTTGCGCTGCCTTTGACCAGTTCCTTGCAGGGTCAACTGTTTGATCTGTCCCGGCCCTGCCCTCAGCGGGCAGGTCACATGTGCTCGATCATCACCTGCCCAAACCCAGAACAAGACACCTGCGTCGCCCCTTCCATCAGCCGCGCGAAGTCATACGTGACCTTCTTGCTCGCGATCGACTTCTCCATCGACGAGATGATCAGGTCGGCGGCTTCGGTCCAGCCCATGTGGCGCAGCATCATCTCGGCCGAGAGGATCTCTGAGCCGGGGTTGACGTAGTCCTTGCCGGCGTACTTGGGCGCAGTGCCGTGGGTGGCTTCGAACATGGCGATTGAATCCGACAGGTTCGCACCGGGCGCGATGCCGATGCCGCCGACTTGCGCCGCCAGCGCGTCGGACACGTAGTCGCCGTTCAGATTCAACGTTGCGATCACCGAGTACTCGGCCGGGCGCAGCAGGATCTGCTGCAGGAAGGCGTCGGCGATGACGTCCTTGACGACGATGTCTTTGCCGGTCTTCGGGTTCTTGAACTTGCACCACGGGCCACCGTCGATCGGCACCGCGCCGAATTCCTTCTGCGCCAGCGCATAGCCCCAGTCGCGGAAGCCACCTTCGGTGAACTTCATGATGTTGCCCTTGTGGACCAGCGTCATGTTGGGCTTGTCGTTGTCGATCGCGTACTGGAGCGCCTTGCGCACCAGGCGCTCGGTGCCTTCGCGGCTGACCGGCTTGATGCCGATGCCCGAGGTGTCGGGGAAGCGGATCTTGGTGACGCCCATTTCCTCGATCAGGAACTTGATCAGCTTTTTGGCCTTGTCGCTCTCTGCCTGGTACTCGATGCCGGCATAGATGTCTTCCGAGTTCTCGCGGAAGATGACCATGTTGGTCTTCTCGGGCTCTTTCACCGGCGAGGGCACGCCCTTGAAGTACTGGATCGGTCGCAAGCAAACGTAAAGGTCGAGTTCCTGACGCAACGCGACGTTGAGCGAGCGGATGCCGCCACCGACCGGCGTCGTCAGCGGGCCCTTGATGGAGACCACGTACTCCTTGACGACGGCCAGCGTTTCTTCCGGCAGCCAGACATCGGGGCCGTAGATCTTGGTCGACTTCTCGCCGGCTTAGACCTCCATCCAGTGAATCTTCTTCTTGCCGCCGTAGGCCTTGGCCACGGCCGCATCGACCACCTTCAACATCACCGGCGTGATGTCCAGGCCGGTGCCGTCGCCCTCGATGTACGGAATGATCGGCTGGTCGGGGACATTCAGCGAATAGTCCTCGTTGACCGTGATCTTCTGTCCGCCGGGAGGAACGGTGATGTGTTGGTACATGGTGCGCCTGGGCTGGGGGTTGAGCAGGGTTTGCGAGAAGACGAAATTCTAGGCCCTGTCAACCGAGCGCAATCAGCCCGCGTTGCCCGCCTGCCCTGCAAGCCCGATGGGATGGGAGGCGGGCGTCTTCAAACTTTCGAAAGGTAATGACATGAACAAGCTCCTGGCTGCCCTGATCGCTGCTGCATTCGCCACCTCCGGCTTCGCCGCTTCGCACGCCGCGAAGGAAATGAAGAAGGAAGAAGCCAAGCCCGCTGCGGCCGCTGCTTCCGGCGCTGCTCCGGTCGCGAAGAAGGACGAGATGAAGAAGGACGCCAAGCCGGCCGCTGCCGCTGCTTCGGCCGCTCCCGTCAAGAAGTAAAGTCGAACAAGCCATCCGCTGTCCTGACTCAGATCAGGATCTCGACCCCTATCAGCGCCCGGCACCCACCGGGCGCTTTTCTTTGGGCTGGCGCTGGCCCTTGTAGCGCAGGCGGCGGGCCTCCTTGGGATCGACCGTCAGCGCGCGGTACAACTCCACGCGGTCGCCGTCGCACAACACCTGGGACAACGGGCAGCGCCGCCCCCAGACGCCGCACTGCACCGCACCCGAGGCCAAGCCGTGGCGTTCGAGCAGTCCGCTGGCATGAAGCGCATCGCGGACCGTACTCGCCTCGGGCAAGTCGAGTGCCACCCGGTCCACCTGTCGCGCCGTCGCGCTGTAGGCCACCTCAACGCGGGCCATGGACTTGCTCGGCGCGATGCACGAAGGAATCGACCAGCGTGTTGGCGACGCGATCGAACACCGGGCTGATGAGGGTTTCCAGCGCCGCATTGGCAAAGGCATAGCGCAGATCGAATTCGATGCGGCATGCCGACGTGTCGGCATCGCGCGCCGCGCCGCCCTGGGCCACGGGCAGGAACAGCCAAGTCCCTTCGAGTTCGGAGAACGGGCCATCGACGAGCGTCACACGCACCTCCTGTCCACTGCGGTGGTGGTTGCGCGTGGTGAAGGCATGACGCAGGCCGCCCTTGGTCAATGTCAGCCGCGCCGTCATGCCATCGTCGTGATGCTCGACCACGTCGGCCTGCGCGCACCACGGCAAGAACGTCGGGTAGTCCTGCACGGCCGTCACGAGCTCGTACATCTCGCGCGGTGAGTACCAGAGCAACACGGAGCGCTTGACGTGCTTCATACAATGTCCTGAATTATGTCGATCGCCGAAAACCGCCGTGCGCGCCACGAGTACCACATCGAGGAGACCTACGAAGCCGGTGTTGTGCTCACGGGTTGGGAGATCAAGGCCATCCGTGCCGGCCAGATTCAACTCACCGACGGCTACGTGCTGATCCGCGACGGCGAGCTGCACCTGATCGGCTGCCGCATCAACCCGTTGCGCTCGGCGTCGACGCATGTGCTGCCCGAACCCGACCGCACAAAGAAGCTGCTGATGCACAAGGAAGAGATCAAGCGGCTGATCGGCAAGGTCGAGCAAAAGGGCTTCACGCTGGTGCCGCTGGATCTGCACTTCAAGGGCGGCCACGTGAAGGCGCAGATCGCTCTGGCCAAGGGCAAGGCGCAGCACGACAAGCGCGACACCGAGAAGCAGAAGGATTGGGAGCGCGAAAAGGGCCGCCTGATGCGGCACAAGGTCTCAGGCGGCAAGAACGGCTAACGCGCGGTTCGCGTCGGCGATCAAGTCTTCTACGGCTTCGAGTCCGATGCAAAAGCGCACCAAGGTGCCGCGGTAGGGCGAGCTGTCGCGGATCGTCTTCGGGCTGTAAGGCAGGACGAGGCTGACCGGCCCGGCCCAGCTGTAGCCGATGCGAAACAGTTTCAGCGCATCGACGAAGGCATCGGTCTGTGTGCTGGTGAATCGAGGATCGATTTCCACAGTCACCAGCCCGGCCGCTGCGCTGCAATGCGACGCCCAGTGCTCGTGGCCCGGCGAGCTGGGCAGGGCCGGGTGCAGGACCCTCACGAACTCCTTGCGCGTCTGGCACCACGCAGCGAAAGCGCGGCCGGCAGCGTCTTGCGCGGCATAGCGCAGCGCCAGCGACGGCAGCCCACGCAACACGAGCTCTACGTCGTTGATGCCGACACCATGGCCGACGCGGCTTCGTGACAGTGCCAGCGTGCGGTACAGCGCGTCGCCGTCGTCACCGCCCCCGCAGGTCACCGCGCCCATCAGCACGTCGCCGCCGCCGGAGGGGTACTTGGTGAGCGCGTGCACGGAGATGTCGATGCCCAGCGCGAAGGCATCGAAGGCAATGCCCGCGCCCCAGGTATTGTCGAGCGCAATCACGGCCTGCGGCGCGCGCTCGCGCACCACGCGGATCAGCGAGCGCAAATCGGGGAACTCAAGCGTTACCGAGCCCGCGGCTTCGAGCCAGACCAGTTTGGTCTTGGGCGTGATCGCCGCCGCCAACGAAGCGACATCCATCGCGTCATAGACCGCATGGCCGATGCCCCAGGCCGCCAGCTCGGTGCGCGTGAAGTTCTTGTTCGGCGCATAGACGTTGTGCGGCAGCAGCACCTGGTCGCCCGACTTCAGCAGCGCGATGTCGACCATCGTCAGCGCCGCCAGGCCGCTCGAGACAAGCATCGTGTGTTTGCCGCCTTCGAGCGTGGCGATGCGTTCTTCGAGCGTGAAGGTCGTCGGCGTGCCATGCAGGCCGTAGGTGTAGGCGCTGCGGTCGAGCCAGGTGCGCGAGCGCATCGCGGCGACGCTGTCGAAGAACACCGTGGAGCCCTTGTGCACCGGCACGGCCGGCGAGGCAAAGCCCTCGGGCGGTGTGTACGGGTGATGGATCAGCGCGGTGTGCTTCTTCATATCACCACGCCCACGAGGTCATGCCCTTCCGCGGCAACGATCCGCGCGCGCGCGAACTCGCCGACCTTCAATTGCTTGCTCGCCTTCTCCGGCGGCAGCAAGCGGACTGTGCCGTCGATCTCCGGCGCGTCGGCGTAGCTGCGCGCCACGCCGCCTTTGCGGCCGAGCGCCGGCGCGCTGTCGATCAAGACCTGCATCGTCGCGCCAACGCGGCGCTGCAAACGTGCCGTCGATGCCGCCTCCGCCACGGTCATGAAACGCGCGCGGCGCTCTTCGCGCAAGTCGGCCGGCAGCATGCCAGGCAGCTCGTTGGCCGCAGCGCCCTTGACCGGCGAATAGGCGAAACAACCGGCGCGGTCGATGCCGGCTTCAGTGACGAACTGCAGCAAATGTTCGAACTCGACCTCGGTCTCCCCGGGAAATCCGGCAATGAAGGTGCTTCGTACGACCAGCTCTGGACATCGCTCGCGCCAACGCTGCAAGCGCTCGAGGTTCTTCTCGCCGCTGGCCGGACGCTTCATGCGCTTGAGCACGTCCGGGTGCGAATGCTGGAACGGCACATCGAGGTAAGGCAGCACGCGGCCCGAGGCCATCAGCGGCAACACTTCATCGACATGTGGATACGGATAGACGTAGTGCAGCCGAACCCACGCGCCGTACTTGTCGGCGATATCACCCAACTTCTCGCACAGATCCAACATGCGCGTCTTCACCGGCGCACCGTTCCAGAAGCCGGTGCGGTACTTCAGATCGACGCCATACGCACTCGTGTCCTGGCTGACGACGAGCAGCTCCTTGACGCCGGCTTCGAACAGGCGTTGCGCCTCGTTGAGCACATCGCCGATCGGCCGCGACACCAGATCGCCACGCATCGACGGGATGATGCAGAAGGTGCAGCGGTGGTTGCAGCCTTCGCTGATCTTCAGATACGCGCAGTGCTTGGGCGTCAGCTTGATGCCTTGCGCTGGCACAAGATCAGTGAACGGGTCGTGCGGTTTCGGCAAGTGAACATGCACCGCATCCATCACCTCCTGCGTCGCATGCGGCCCGGTCACGGCGAGCACCTTCGGATGAATCTGCCGTACCAGGTTGCCGCCGTCGTCGCCGGCTTTGGCACCGAGGCATCCGGTGACGATGACCTTGCCGTTGGCCGCCAGCGCCTCGCCGATCGCGTCGAGGCTTTCCTTCACCGCATCGTCGATGAAGCCGCAGGTGTTGACGATGACGAGGTCCGCGCCGGCGTAGCTCTTGCTCGTCGTGTAGCCCTCGGCGGAGAGCTGGGTGAGGATCAGTTCGGAGTCAGTCAGCGCCTTCGGGCAGCCCAGCGAGACGAAGCCGACTTTGGGTGCGGCGGCAACAACGGGTTCAGTCATGCGCGGGATTGTCCCGCAAGACCGCGCGCCGCTACTTCTTCGGCGGCACGAAGCCCGGAAACAGCGCGCCGGCCGGGCCCATCTGCTGCTGCATTTTCTCGAAGTAGGTCCTCGACTGCTCGAGGTAGTTGCCCATCAGGCCCTGCATCGACACCACCGGGCTGCCCAGCGCCTGTTGCGCCAACTGGGCCTGCATCTGCGCCGCGGCCTTCAGGTTTTGCTCCAACACCGCGCCCATCGCGCCCTGCATCGCATGGCCGTAGAAACGGATGATCTGCGACAGCATTTCGGTGGAAAACATCGGTACGCCGCCGCTTTCCTCTTCCAGGATGATCTGCAGCAGGATGCTGCGCGTCAGGTCGGCACTGTCTTTCGCGTCGCGGACCTCGAACTCTTCGCCTCTGAGCACCATCTGCTTGACATCGGCCAGCGTGATGTAGCTGCTCGACTGCGTGTCGTAGAGGCGCCGGTTCGGATATTTCTTGAGCACGCGCACGCCGCCGCCCTCGCTGCCGGCGGGCGGTTTGTTGCTGGTGCGGCGGGTCGTGGGCATGACAAAACCATTCTAGGAGGGACGCTGCGCACTGATTGTGCGTGGTTTACCCGCTCAAAGGCGTTCGACCACCACGGGGCGTGGTGGCTCGGCCCGCGGCGCGATGCGTATCGCCCGCACGATGCAGGCCATGGCGGCATGCGCGGCTTCACGGCTCGACGCATGGACTTGCATCAGCGGCTCACCGGCACTGACGCGCGCGCCCACGGGTCGAATCTGCGACAGGCCCACACGCACATCGATCTTGTCGGCGGCGATGCGTCGACCACCACCGAGCGCGACGACGGCCAAGCCAATCTGGCGCGCATCGGTGGCCACGATCACGCCGCCCGCCGGCGATGGCAGCGGCAGCACAAAGCGCGTTTTGCGCAGGCCGGCAAAGCGCGGCGAGAGCACGTTGCGCGGCCCGCCCAGCGACACCACCATCTGCGCGAACCGCTCGGCGGCGTGGCCGCTGTCGAGCGCGCGGCGGGCCAGTGCCTGCCCTGCGTCGGCATCGATGCACAGCCCGGACAGCGCGAGCATCTCGCCACACAGCGCCAGCGTCACCGCTTCCAGCCGCGGTTCTCGCGGCCCGCGGCCGGTGAGAAAGTCAATCGCCTCCTGCATCTCGAGCGCATTGCCCGCCGTGCAGCCGAGGACCTGATTCATGTCGGTGATCAAGGCGCGCGTCGGCAAGCCGGCGCCGGCAGCCACTTCGACGATGCTGTGCGCCAGCTCGCGCGCCGCATCGGTCGTCTCGCAGAACGCGCCGTTGCCCGCCTTCACGTCCATCACCAGGAACTGCAAGCCCGCAGCGAGCTTCTTCGACAGAATGCTGGCGGTGATCAAGGGCACCGATTCCACCGTGGCCGTGACATCGCGAATGGCATACAGACGCCGATCGGCCGGCGTAACGCGGGCACTCGCGCCGACGATCGCGCAGCCGGCCTCGCGCAGCACCCGCGTCAGCAACGCCTTCGACGGCACGACGTTGTAGCCGGCGAGGCTTTGCAGTTTGTCGAGCGTGCCGCCGGTGTGACCGAGGCCGCGGCCCGAAATCATCGGCACCACGCCGCCGCAGGCCGCGACGATCGGCGCCAGCATCAGACTGACCTTGTCGCCGACGCCGCCGGTGGAGTGTTTGTCGATGATCGGGCCCGGCAGCTTCGCGCGCGACCAATCGAGCACGGCGCCTGAATGCGTCATCGCCTTCGTCAGCGCCGCAGTTTCGGCGGGCGTCATGCCTTTGAGCAGCACCGCCATCGCCAGCGCCGCCACCTGCCCTTCGCTCCAGGTGCGCGTCACCAGGCCGCGAACGAAGTCGTCG
>JANOEG010000182.1:0-14209 GCA_031413095.1 Burkholderiales bacterium
GGCGCTGCGTTCGACGTTGCCGACGAAGCGGCGGTGGTCGCCGCCTTCGAAGGCTTCGACAAGCAGGGCCTCGAAATCGGCATCCTGATCAACAACGCCGGCATCCAGCACCGCAAGCCGATGCTCGAACTCGAGCTGGCCGACTGGCAGCGTGTGATCGACACCAATCTCACCGCAGCCTTCCTCGTCGGACGTGAAGCCGCACGGCGCATGGTGGCGCGCAATCGCGGCGGCAAGATCATCAACATCGGCTCGCTCACCAGCGAAGCAGCGCGCGCCACCGTCGCCCCGTACACCGTGGCCAAGGCCGGCATCAAGCTGCTGTCCAAGGCGATGGCCGCGGAGTGGGCCAAGCACGACATCCAGGCCAACTCGATCGGCCCGGGCTACATCCTCACCGACATGAACGAGGCCCTGGTCAACAACAAGGAATTCGACGCCTGGGTCAAGGCCAGCAATCCGGCACAGCGCTGGGGCAAGCCGGAAGAGCTGGTGGGCGCGGCGGTGTTCCTTTCGTCCGCCGCATCGAACTACGTCAACGGGCAGATCATCTACGTCGACGGCGGCTGGCTGTCGGTTCTATGACCCCCCCTAAGCGCCTTCGGCGCCTCCCCCCAGGGGGCGACGCCAGCGCCCCGGCAAAGCCGGTTGCGCGGCGTCCGCTTGGAATGGTGCGCTAGGTGGCAACGCTCATCACCGACGTCAAGGTCGTCCTGACCGCGCCCGAGGGCATCAACCTCGTCGTCGTGAAAGTCGAGACCAACCAGCCGGGCCTCGTCGGCTACGGCTGCGCGACGTTTGCCTACCGCCACCTCGCGGTCAAGTGCCTGCTCGAGGAGTACCTGAAGCCGCTGCTGGTCGGACGCGACGCCGAGGCGATCGAAGAGCTGTGGCAGTTAATGCACCAGAACGCCTACTGGCGCAACGGCCCGATCGAGAACAACGCGATCTCCGGCATCGACATGGCGCTGTGGGACATCAAGGGCAAGCAGGCCGGCATGCCGCTGTACCAGTTGTTCGGTGGCAAGGTGCGCGCCGGCGTGCCGGTGTACCGCCATGCCGACGGCCGCGACATTGCCGAGCTCAGCGACAACATCGCACGCTTGCGCGAGCAGGGAATCACCCACATTCGCTGCCAGAGCGGCGGCTACGGCGGCGGCGCCTACGGCGACGCGCCGGCGCATGCCGCGGCGAACGCGCCCAAGGGCATCTACCTCGACCAGCGCAAGTACATGCGCGAGACGGTCAAGCTGTTCGACGAACTGCGCAGCCGCCTCGGCTTCGAGGTGGAGCTGGTGCACGATGTGCACGAGCGGCTGAAGCCGAGCGACGCGATCCGCTTCGCACAGCAGCTCGAGCCGTTCGAGCTGTTCTTCCTCGAGGATGCGATCCCGCTGGAAGAAGGCGAATGGCTGCGGCAACTGCGCGAGAAGACGAGCACGCCGCTGGCGCAGGGCGAACTCTTCAACCACCCTTTAGAGTGGCGCACGATCATCGCCGAGCGGCTGATCGACTTCATCCGCGTGCACCTGAGCCAGATCGGCGGTATCACACCGGGCCGCAAGCTGCAGATATTCGCCGAGCAGTACGGCGTGCGCACGGCGTGGCATGGCCCGGGCGACATGTCGCCGCTGGCGCATGCAGCCAACATCCACATCGACCTGGCCGCGCGCAACTTCGGCGTGCAGGAATGGTCGGGCACCGAACCGCCGAACTTCGTGATCCAGAAACTCGCCGGGCCGCGCAACGCGCTGCTCGACGTGTTCCCCGGCCTGCCCGAGTTGCGCCAGGGCTATGTCTATGCCAACGACAAGCCGGGCTTGGGTGTCGATCTGAACGAGACCGAAGCCGCCAAGTACCCCTGCCGCAACGACGTGGCTACCTGGACCCAGACGCGGCTGCTCGATGGCAGCCTGCAAACCCCCTGACTAGCCAAATATGAAGATCGTTTTCCACGGCCAGAACGCCGCCAATTTCCGGACCGGCTTCGATCGCATGATCGATCCAGCGCACACCATCGTCGATGTCAGCGATACGCTGTCGGCGCCGGGTGAAGCCGCGCGGTTCGAGTCCGCCGACGTGATCGTCGGCATCAAGCTCGATGCGTCGATGCCAACGCCGCGGCAACTTCGCCTGTACCACGCACCTGCGGCAGGCACCGACGCGATTGACCTGTCCTTGTTGCCGCCGGCCAGCGCGCTGTGCAACTGCCACGGGCACGAAGACGCGATCGCCGAGTACGTGTTTGCCGCGCTGCTGGCAAGGCATGTTCCACTGGTCCAGGCCGACGCCGACTTGCGACGCGGCCAGTGGACCTACTGGGCCGGGCGCCCCAAAGCATTGCGCACCGAGCTCGGCGGCCAGACGCTCGGTTTGCTCGGCTTCGGCCACATCGCCAAGGCGCTGGCCGTGCGCGCCAAGGCCTTTGGCATGCGCGTGCATGCGGCCAACCGCAGCGCCTTCGCGAGCAACGACGTCGATAGCGCCTTTGCGCTGTCGGAGCTGCACGCCTTTCTCGCCAGCGCGGACATCGTTGTCGTCACGTTGCCGCTGACGCCGCAGACGCAGGGCCTGGTCGATGCTGCGGCGCTGCAGGCGATGCGGCCGTCGGCATGGATCGTCAACGTCGGCCGAGGCCCGGTGGTCGCCGAGCAGGCGCTGTACGACGCCTTGCGCACGCAACGCCTGGGCGGCGCCGTCATCGACACCTGGTACCAGTACCCGAACCCAGCACAGCCCGAGTGCGCGCCGTCGAAACTCGACTTCACATCGCTGCCCAACGTCATCATGACGCCGCACATGTCCGGCTGGACCTCAGGGACAGTGCTGAGGCGCCAGCAGACGATGGCAGACAACATCACCCGACTGGCCACAGGGCGGCCACTGCAGAACGTGCTCAAGCCCGCTTCAACTTAAACCCACGGAGACTGACGATGAAGATTTCCCGACGCCTACTGACTTGCACGGCTGCCGCCGCTGCCCTCGCCTGCCTCGCGCCCAGCGCCTTCGCGGCCAAGTTCAACCTCAAGCTCGCTCATGCGGTCAACACCACCGACGGCCAGCACGCCGCGGCGGTGAAGATGGCCGAGCTGGTGAAGGAGCGCACCAAGGGCGATGTCGAGATCACCATCTACCCCGCCAACCAGCTCGGCAACGACGCGGCGATGATCAACGGCGTGCGCGGCGGCACGATCGACATCGTCTCGAGCGGCGCGTCCAACTACAACGGCATCGTCGCCAACACGGCGGCGATGGAGCTGCCCTTCGTGTTTCGCAGCGCGCAGCATGCCTACACCGTGCTCGACGGTCCGATCGGCAGCGGCGTGTTGAACGAACTGGCGCCGCACGGTCTCAAGGGCTTGGCCTACTGGGAGAACGGCTGGCGCGCCTTCACCAACAACAAGCGGCCGATCAAGACCCCCGACGACGTGAAGGGCCTGAAGATCCGCTCCACCGGCAACCCGTATCACATCCAGGCCTTCAAGCTGCTGGGCATGAACCCGTCGCCGATGGCGATCGCCGAGCTCTACACCGCGCTCGAAACCGGCACCTTCGACGCGCAGGAGCACCCGATCAACGTCACCTGGTCGTCGAAGTTCTACGAGGTGCAGAAGCACCTGACGATCAGCAACCACGTCTATTCGCCGCTGGTGATCGTGATGAACAAGGCCAAGTTCGACGGCCTGCCCGCCGACTACCAGAAGATCGTCGTCGATGCGGCGCGCGACGCGGCGAAGTACCAGCGCGAGTTGAATGCAAGCAACGCCGGCAAAGTCGTGGCCGAGCTGAAGAAGTCAGGCATGCAAATCGTCGAGACGGTGGACATGGCGCCGTTCCAGAAAATCGTCTCGGAGCCGATCGCCAAGGCCTTTGCCGAGAAGAACGGCGCGGCGCTGTTGCAAGCCATCGAAGCCGCGAAGTAAGCATCACGCCGAGGCGAGCCACATGAAGACACTCACCGATCTCTTCTTCCGGCTCGCCGAAGCGCTGCTGGTGCTGATGCTCTGCGCCATGGTGGTGATGGTGTTCGGCAATGTCGTGCTGCGCTACGGCTTCAACTCGGGCCTCGACTTCTCGGAAGAGCTGTCGAGGTTCTTCTTCATCTGGATCACCTTCCTCGGCGCCATCATCGCCATGCGCCAGAACGCGCACCTCGGCCTGGACACGCTGATCCGCGTGCTGCCGCGCGCCGGCAAGAAGTTCTGCTTCGGTCTGTCGAACGCGCTGATGCTCGGCTGCTGCGTCCTGATGTTCTACGGCACCTGGCGCCAGCACCACATCAACGCCACCACGATGTCGGCCGTGACCGGCATCCCGATGATCTGGGTCTACGGCGTCGGCTACCTGGCCAGCTTGGCGATGGGCGCGCTGATCGCGGGCAACCTGTTGAAACTCGCCACCGGACGCATCACCGACAAGGACCTGATCCAGGTCCACGACTCGGAAGAAGACGCGCTAGCGCATGTGCAGCCCGAGATGAAGGAGGCCACGAAATGACTATCCTCGTCTTCGTGATCTCGCTGCTCGGCGCCATGGCGCTGGGCATGCCACTGGCGTTCTCGCTGCTGGTCTCGGGCGTGGCGTTGATGCTGCACCTGGACCAGTTCGACAGCCAAATCGTGTCGCAGAACCTGATCAGCGGCGCCGACAACTTCCCGCTGATGGCGGTGCCCTTCTTCATGCTCGCCGGCGAACTGATGAACGCTGGCGGCATGAGCCGGCGCATCGTCAATTCGGCGATGGTCTGGGTCGGCCACTTCCGCGGCGGGCTGGGCTACGTGGCGGTGTTCGCTGCACTGGTGATGGCCAGCCTGTCGGGCTCGGCGGTGGCCGACACCGCGGCGCTCGCGGCCGTGTTGCTGCCGATGATGCGCAAGGCTGGCTACCGCATGGACCGCTCGGCCGGGCTGATCGCCGCCGGCGGCATCATCGCGCCGGTGATCCCGCCGTCGATCGGCTTCATCCTCTTCGGCGTCATCGGCGGCGTCTCGATCTCCAAGCTCTTCATGGCCGGCATCGTGCCCGGCCTGATGATGGGCGCCGCGCTGATCGTCACCTGGTGGATCGTCGCCCGCAACGACAAGGTCGAGGTCGCCCCCAAGGTGCCGATGCGCGAGCGCCTGCGCGTCACCGCCGACGCGTTCTGGAGCTACCTGCTGGCGTTCACGATCATCGGCGGCATGAAGGCCGGTATCTTCACGCCCACCGAAGCGGCGGTGGTGGCCGTCGTCTATTCGCTGCTGGTCGGCCTGTTCGTCTATCGCGAGATCAAGTTCAACCAGCTCTACGCCATCATCCTCGCTGCCGGCAAGACCTCGGCGATCGTGATGTTCCTCGTTGCCGCCGCGCTGGTCTCGGCCTGGCTGATCACTGTCGCCAACATCCCGAACCAGATTGCCACGCTGATGGCGCCCTTCATCGACAACAAGACGCTGTTGATGGTGATGCTGATGCTGCTGGTGGTCATCGTCGGCACGGCGCTCGACTTCGCGCCGACGGTGCTGATCCTGACGCCGGTGCTGATGCCGCTGGTGCGTCAGGCCGGCATTGATCCGGTGTACTTCGGCGTGCTGTTCATCATCAACAATGCGATCGGCCTGCTGACGCCGCCGGTGGGCACGGTGTTGAATGTGGTCTGCGGCGTCGGCCGCGTGCCGATGCACGATGTGATCAAAGGCGTGTGGCCATTCCTCGTGTCACAGTTGGTCGTGCTCGCGCTGCTGATCGCTTTCCCGGCGATCGTCATGGTGCCGCTGAAATTCCTGACCGGCTGATCCTCTTCACTCACACGGACTGAACTCATGGACGCACTCGTCATCCACGCCGCCGGCGACCTGCGGGTCGAGGACGTCGCCACACCCGCTGTCGAAGCTGGCCAGGTGCGCGTGCGGGTGCGCACCGGCGGCATCTGCGGCTCGGACCTGCACTACTTCCAGCATGGCGGCTTCGGCACCATCCGCATCAAAGAGCCGATGGTGCTCGGCCACGAGGTGGCCGGCGTGATCGAGGAGGTCGGGACCGGCGTCGCTGGCCTCGCCGTCGGCGACCGCATCGCCGTCAGCCCGAGCCGGCCCTGCACGCTCTGCCGCTTCTGCCAGCTCGGTCTGCAGAACCACTGCCTGGACATGCGCTACTTCGGCAGCGCGATGCGAATGCCGCATGTGCAGGGCGCGTTCCGCAAGGAACTCGTGATCGAGACGCACCAGGCGCACAAACTGGCTGATGGCGTCAGTGACGCCGAGGGCGCGATGGCCGAGCCTCTGGCCGTGGCGCTGCACGCGGTCAACCGCGCTGGCCCGTTGCTCGGGCGCAAGGTGCTGGTTACCGGCTGCGGCCCGATCGGCGCGATGACCATCATCGCGGCGCGCCGCGCGGGCGCCACGCACATCGTCGCCACCGACGTCGTGTCGCAGCCGCTGCGCAAGGTGGCGAAGTGCGGCGCCGACGAAACCATCAACGTCGCCGAAGACGGCGCAGCGCTGTCGCGCTACGCGGCTGACAAAGGCCAGTTCGACGTCATGTTCGAGTGCAGCGGCAATCAGCACGCACTCAAGGCCGGCTTCGACGTGCTGCGCCCACGCGGCATCCTCGTCCAGCTCGGCTTGTCGGGCAGCGAGCTGACGCTGCCTTTCAACACCGTGGTCGGCAAGGAGTTCGACCTGCGCGGCGCCTTCCGCTTCCACGAAGAGTTCGCGGTCGCCGTCGCGCTGATCAACCAAGGCCTGGTCGATCTGAAGCCGCTGGTGTCGGCCACCCTGCCCTACCGCGACGCCGGCCGCGCCTTCGCGCTGGCTGCGGATCGCACCCAGTCGATGAAGGTGCTGCTCAGCTTCGACGACTAGAGGCGCCGCGCAGCGTCACTTCGAACCCGCCGCGGCCAGGGCCTTCTTCGGATGGATGAGGTTGCGCCGGCCGTCGGTCGTTCGCTCGGCCGTCGATACGATCAACTCGATCACGGCAGTCGGCGAGAGCTTTGGGTTGATCGCGAGGATCTTGCCCGCAAGGTTCGCCACCTGCGGCGACGCCATCGAGGTGCCTGACAACGCCACGCGCTCACCACCAGGCAGGAAGCTCTCGACCTGGTAACCGTTGGCATGGGCCTTGACGGTCGGGCCGTAGCTGGTGAAACCAACCTCGTCGCCCGCGCGATCGACCGCACCGATCGTCAGCAGGTTGGGCAACACGATGCCAGCGGGAATGTCTTCGACGAAGCTGGCGTCCTGGTTGCTGTTGCCCGCCGCAGTGATGAACAGCATCTCGGGCGCGCTGGCCATGGCCCGGGTCAGCGCCTTCTTGCCGATCTCGAAGTATTCGCGCGCCAGCGCCTTGCGCTCGTCCGGAGTCTTGCCGGTGCCGCATTGTTCGAGGTCGCCTTCGATGGCGCCGACGCTGCCGCCCCAGCTCATGTTGACGACTCGCGCCCCATGCTTCTTGAAGAAGGCCACGTAAGCCGGGTAGATGCTCGCGTCGCGCTCGGCCTGCTGCCGGCTCGGGCAGGGATCGGGCTTCAACGTGGCGCCGAACTCGATGCGGCCGACCAAAAGGCGCGCCTGCGGGTTGCCGGCCATCGCGATCCCGGCGACGTGAGTGCCGTGCTCGTAGTTGCCCATCAACAGCAGCTCTTCGATCGTCGTCTTGTACTGATCCGGCGTCAGTGACGACAGCAGACGCTTGACCTCGGAGGCCTCCGGGCTGTCGATGTTCGACTGCAGGTCGGAGAAGCCCTTGGTGCGTGCCTTCATCTGCGGCAGCCGCGCCCGCAGCTCGGCCGACACGGGGATCAGCTCACCCTTCGCGGCCCGACTGTACTTGTCGAAGGCAATCACGGCGGGCCGGCCGCCCTTGTCGCGCACCACCTGCGTTCCGAACAGCTTGGTATCGGTGCCGCTGTCCCAGACGGCGATCACCACCGGCTTGCCGCCGGGCCGGGCCGGCAGAGTGACGTCGCGCACCGCCCAGATGTCGGGCTTGATCACCTTGTTGGCCTCGAGCCAGGCGCTGTAGGTGTCGACGAGCGTCTGCTTCAAGGGCAGCACAGAGCTCAATGACAACCGAATGTTGACCAGTGCCGGCGCCAGGTCCGACGACAACGCGCCGTTCTTGTCGATCACCTGCTGCACCACTTCGCGCAGGTAGCCGATCGAGCGGCCCTCGCCCATGGTCTCGGCACCGGCCTTGGCTTCCTTGAGGCCGTTTTCCACCAGCTCACGTGGCATCGGAGCAATGTCCTTGGCAATCGCCTGGCCGACCGCGCGCACGTAGGCTTCACTGCCAACGCCATGCGCTTTCGCCGCACTCGCCATGGCGCGCAGGCGCAGGCCCGACAGCAGCTTGTCGGCGGGTTTGTCCTGCAGCGCGCGGATCTGCTCGCTGCGCTCGATGGCACGGTCGTACTGGCCGTCGAGGAAGTCGAGTGCGGCAAGCTGCCCGAGCAGATCGCGCTGGGTCTGCTTGTCGGCAATGTCGTAGCCCGCGAGCACCGACTCCACGTCCTTGCGCAACGCGGCGGCGAACGGTGCGAAGCGTTCGCGCGAGCGCACCACATCCTCGGCCTTGGCGTCGAGCTTGTAGGTGAAGCGCGGCAGGTCGGCCGCCTTCTCGATGCGCGGCTTGGCAGCAGGGGTGGGTTGCGCAAAGGCAGGCAGCGCCAGCACGAGGGCGGCGGCCAGGGCCAGGAAAATGCGGTTCATCGTTTCAAGTCCTCGAAGAAAGCGGTCGTGTTGGTCTCGCGGCCCAGGAAATCGCGCAGCAGGGATTGCGGCGGGCGCTGGCCCGCGTTGGCCAGCACGGTGTCGCGGTAGCGGCGCCCCACCACGGGATCGAGCCGGGCGCCGAACGCGGTGCGCAGGTCCGCCGCCACCACCTCGCTCCAAAGGTAGCCGTAGTAGCCCGCCGAGTAGCCACTGGCCACATGGCCAAAGCCGGCCGGGAACATGCTGCCGGCCACATGGCCGAGCGGGGTCTGGCCTTCCATACGCGCCCACAGCGCCATCGGCTCGGGCGCGCCAGGCCCGTGCAACGCCAGGTCGAACGAGGCATACAGCGCCTGACGCGCGTAGCGGGTGCCGACGCCGAAGCGCTTGGCAGCGCGCGCCTTGGCGACGAGCTCGTCGGGCACCGGCGGGCAGGCGGCACAGACCTCGCGCATGAGGTTGAGCACGCTGCGGTCGTAGACCCAGTCTTCGAGCATTTGCGATGGCGCCTCGACAAAGTCCCGCAGCACGTTGGTGCCGCCCTGCGAGACCAGACGCGTCCGCGACAGGTTGTTGTGCACCGCATGGCCGAACTCGTGCAGCAGCGTTTCGCCGAAATCCTCCAGCGTCAACCCGCGCCGATCGAGGTTGGTCACCAGCACCGCCTGCGGCACACGATTCAGGCGCGTCGAACCGTTGCGAAAGCTCCAGACGAAGGCGCCGCCCGATTTGCCTTCACGCGGGTAGAGGTCGACGATCAATGTCGCCAAGGGCTTGCCGCTGGCCGCATCGCTGACCGCCCAGGTCTGCACGTCGGGATGCCACAGGCTCACCCCTTGCACACGCGTGTAGCGCACGCCCATCATCTTCTCGATCATGCGCATCGCCATCAGCAGGCTTTCCTGCGGCGGGAAGTGCGGCCGGAAGGCCTCCTGATCGACGGCATGGCGCGCGCGGCGGATCTGCTCGGCGTAGAAGACCGAGTCCCAGCGTTCGAGCCGCACCTCGCCGGCGGCCTTGCCCAGCGCCTGCGCCTTGGCAGCACGCATCTCGTCGAACTCGATGCGCTCGCGCGCGCTCACCGCCTGCTGCACATCGGTCAGGAACCGGCCCGCGCGCGCTGCGGTCTGCGCCATGTTGCGCCGCAGCTTGAAGTCGGCGTAGCTCGCCGCGCCGAAGAGCTGGGCGTATTCCAATCGAAGCCGCGCCAACTCGGCCAGCAGCTTCAGGTTGGCCTCACCACCCTTGTTGGTGTCGGCCCGCCACACGCGCTCGCGCACCGAGGCGTCGACAGCGTTCTGCATCACGGGGAAATAGGTCGAATCGTCCACCGTCAACAGCACGCGGCCCTGGTCGTCGCGCTTGGCGCCGCCATACAAGGATGGCGGCACGCCCTTCAACTCGGCCTCGGACAAGGGCACTTGCACGACCTGGTCGCGCACGTTGCGCTCGAACTGCTGCGCCAACTCGGTGATCCGATCCTGCAGCGCCTTCGCTTGCCGGCGCTGCGCCGGCGGCAGGCTGACACCGGCATCCTCGAAGGACTCGAGGGTGGTCTTCATGAACTCCCGTTCGACCTCGTCGCGCGGCCGCACACGGCGCGCGGCGCGGTAGATCTTCTCGTTCTGGTTGAATGTCGACGAGAAGTCCTGCCAGCGCAACTCACAGGCCTCGGTGGCGTCCCGAAGGGCCTTGTCCGGGTGCACTGTGGTCAAGACGAAGATCGGGCCGGAGACGTCCTCGATGTAGGCATTGAGGTCGTCCATGGCAGCGATCCAGCGCCTGTCGGGTGGATGGCGCTCGAGCCGGGCCACTCGTGTGCGGACCCCCGCCAGCCCCTTCGCGCAGGCGGTCTGGACGTCGACGGCGCTGCTGAAGTTGGGGAACGGCGGGCCAGGCAGTGCGCCGAGCGGCGCGGCCGCACTTGCCTGGCACGCCACCAGGGCAACCCACAGGCCTGCGGCCCGAATCGTCGCTTGCATCGTCATGAAACCTCCGCGAGGCGCGCATTGTGCCCGCGGCCTCGCCGCGGCTTGCCAGCCGTGCGATGAACTGCGCCGCGATCGGTTCGAACGGCGAACGGCGGTCTGACCGATCAGCCGCCGCTGACGAGGTCTTTGACCTGCTGCAGCGCCGACGGATCTTCGATCGTCGTAAGGTCGCCAGGGTCGCGTCCTTCGCACACCGCCTGGATCGCGCGGCGCAGCAGCTTGCCGGAGCGCGTCTTCGGCAGCACGGTGACGAAGCGCACGCGCGACGGCCGTGCGACCGCGCCGAGCTGTCCGTCGACGACTTTCATGATCTCGCCTTCGAGCTTCAACGCATCGGCGGGCGACGCCACGCACGACGCGTCCTTCAGCACCACGAAGGCCATTGCGACCTGGCCCTTCAACTGATCGGCCACACCCACCACCGCCACTTCCGCCACGTTCGCATGACTGGAAATGCTCTCTTCGATCTCGCGCGTGCCCAAGCGGTGGCCGGCGACGTTGATCACGTCATCGGTGCGGCCGAGGATGAAGAAGTAGCCGTCTTCGTCACGGATGCCCCAGTCGAAGGTCGAATAGACCTGCCGGCCCGGAATGCTCTCCCAGTAGGTGCTGACGAAGCGCTTGTCGTCGCGCCACACGGTCTGCATGCAGCCCGGCGGCAGCGGGCCTTCGATGGCGACCACGCCCTTCTGGTTCGCGCCTGTCAATTCTTCGCCGGTGTTCTCGTCGAGCAACTTCACATCGAAGCCATACACCGGCTTACCGGGCGAGCCGAACTTCGACGCTGCGCTCTCGACGCCGTTGCACAACGACAGGATCGGCCAGCCGGTTTCGGTCTGCCAGTAGTTGTCGATGATCGGCCGGCCCAGGCCCTCGGCGATCCACTTCGCCGTGGTTTCATCCAGCGGCTCGCCAGCGAGGAACAGCGCGCGCAGAGACAACAGATCGTACTTCTTCAACAGCGCCGGATCGTGCTTCTTCAACACGCGCACGGCGGTCGGCGCCGAGAACATCGACGTGACCTTGAAGCGCTCGACCAGGCTCCACCAGATGCCGGCATCGGGGCGGATCGGCAGACCTTCGTAGAGGATCGTCGCCATGCCGGCGATCAGCGGGCCGTAGACGATGTAGCTGTGGCCGACAACCCAGCCGATGTCGCTGGTGCTGAAGTAGGTCTCGCCCGGCTTGCCGAGAAAGATGTGCTTCATGCTCGCCGCCAACGCGACGGCGTAGCCGCCGGTGTCGCGCTGCACGCCCTTCGGCTTGCCGGTGGTGCCGCTGGTGTAGAGCGTGTAGCTCGTGTGCGTGGCGTCGAGCCAGGCGCACGGCACGCGCGCGTCCTTGTGCTGCTCCCGCAGCAGCGTGTACTCGACGTCGCGATCGGCGGTGCGCGCCATCGGTGCCAGGCCCCGATCGACCAGCAGCACCTTGCCCGGCTTGTGGCTCGACAGCCTGATTGCCTCGTCGAGCAGGCCTTTGTACGGCACCACCTTGCCGGCGCGCGAACCGGCGTCGGCGCTGACGACCACCGTCGGCTCGGCGTCCTCGATCCGGGTCGCCAGGCTGACGCTCGCGAAGCCGCCGAAGACCACCGAGTGGATCGCGCCGATGCGCGCACACGCCAGCATCGCGAACACGGCCTCGGGGATCATCGGCATGTAGACGAGAACGCGGTCTCCCTGCTTCACGCCGAGCGACTGCAGCATCGCCGCCATCGTCTCGACCTCGCGCTGCAGCTGCGCGAACGTGTAGATACGCTCCTGCTCCACCTCGGTCGACACCCAGATCAACGCGTTGCGATCGGGATGCGTGGCCGCATGGCGATCGACCGCGTTGTGGCACAGGTTGGTCGTGCCACCGACGAACCAGCGCGAGAACGGCGGGTTCGTGTTGTCGCAGACGCGATCCCACGGCCGCTGCCAGTCGATCAGCTTCGCCTGCTCGGCCCAGAAGGCTTCAGGTTGTTCGATCGAGCGGCGGTAGAAGCTGGCGTAGTCCATCAGAAAGTCTCCTCAATCGATCCGTGTCTTCAGCAAGGGCAGCACAGCCTTGAAGCGCTCGTGGCGGCAACTGCGCAGCCACTCGAAAACCACCATCTCGCTGCTGACGAGGGTGGCACCGGCGGCCTGCAGGCGCTGCATCGCCAACGCGTGGTCGGCGGCGCTGCGCGAACCGCACGCCGGCGCCACCACCCAGACGCGCTTGCCGGCGCGCAACAAGCCAAGTGCGGTTTGCATCAAACAAACATGCGCTTCGCAGCCGGCGATCACCACCTCATCGTTACCCGCGATCGCGTCGAGCAGTCCATCCTCGCAAGCATCGAAGTGCATTTTCACGAGCGTACTTTCGCAGCGCTGACGGATCGCATCGAGGTTGGGGCCGAGCCCGGCCGGGTTCTGCTCGGTGCCGATGACCGGGATGCCCAACTCGCGGGCCACGTCGGCGAGCCGCAGCGCGTGCGCCACCACTTGCTCGCCGCGGTCGACGAGCGACATCAGGCGTTGCTGGAAGTCCACCAGCACCAGCACGCAACGGGTCGGCGAAATCAGGTCGGCCTGCATGGGACGTGTGTCGCTCTCGTGCTGCGTGGTCACTCGGACCCGCCGTCAGCCGGCCGTCGGCAATGCGCCGGTGCGCACCACCACCCGCCCGCGCAGCGTGCCCTGCATCAGCGCCTCGCCCGTCGTGATGGCTTGATCGAGACCGATCTCGGTGGTCATCGATTCGAGCAGCGCGGGATCGAGATCGCGCGCCAGGCGTTGCCACGCTTCCTCGCGGCGCACCAGTGGCGCCATCACGCTGTCGACACCGGCCAGCGTGACGCCGCGCAGGATGAACGGCGCGACGCTCGACGGCAGATCCATGCCCTGCGCCAACCCGCAGGCCGCCACGACACCGCCGTAGCGCGTCTGCGCGCAGGCGTTGGCCAGCGTGTGCGAGCCCAGCGTATCGACCACCGCGGCCCAGCGTTCTTTCTGCAAGGGCTTGCCGGCAGCGCCAAGCGCTGCGCGGTCAATCACCTCGGCGGCACCCAGGTGCTTTAAGTACGCCGCCTCCTGTGCCTTGCCGGTCGATGCCACCACGCGCCAGCCGAGCCGCGCCAGCAACGCCACGGCCACGCTGCCGACACCGCCCGTCGCGCCGGTGACCAGCACCTCTCCGTCGCCCGGCTTCGCACCGTGGCGCTCGATCGCCAGCACGCACAGCATGGCCGTGTAGCCGGCCGTGCCGATCGCCATCGCCTGCCGCGCCGTGAACGCTGCCGGAAGCCGCACCAGCCCGTCACCGCCAAGGACCGCCCGCTCGGCCAGACAGCCCCAGCGCGTTTCGCCGACGCCCCAGCCGATGTGAACGACGCGGTCGCCGGCGCGCCACTTCGTGTGGCGGCTCTCGATCACCGTGCCGGCGCCGTCGATGCCCGGCACCATCGGCCACGTGCGCACGACGGGGCCCTTGTTCGTCAGCGCGAGGCCGTCCTTGTAGTTCAGCGTCGAGTACTCGACAGCCACCAGCACATCGCCGTCG
>JANOEG010000183.1:0-4314 GCA_031413095.1 Burkholderiales bacterium
GATCAGCGGCGCGATCGCCCCGGCCATCTCCGGCACCAGCGCGACCTCGACAAAGATCAACGGCTCGTCCGGCAGTTGCGGATGAAAGAACGCGAAACAGCGCCGATCGGGGCGCAGGCGGCGGCGCAGGTCGTCCCAGCCATCGATCTCGTGCACCGCCTCGTGTCGGATGATCTGCTCGAGCAGTTGCGCCGGCGAGTTCCAGTCGACGCGCCGCATCTCCAGAAAGCCCGGGTTGAACCAGCTCGACAGCAGGTGCAGCAAGTCGGACTCGACCGCGGCCAGCGCCGGATTCTTCGGCAGCCGGTCGAGCAGGGCGCGGCGCAGGCGCACGATCGCCGCCGTGCCCCCCGGCGCGCGGTTCAGGCGCCGGAACAGCTCCTGCCGCGGCGGCTCGGCGACGCGGGCCAAGCGGATGATGGCCTCGGCGTTGGGCGCGGCGGCGTAGGCCTGGGCTGCGGACAGCACTGCCTTGGGATCGGGGCTGAAGTCGCTGGCCAGGCGCTCGAAGAATCGGCCGCGCTGAGCCTCTTCGAGCCCGTCCAGGCGGGCCACGATAGAAGCTGCCAGCACGGGGCTGTTGGCCTCGCCGCGCACCGACAACAGGCGGCGGCAATCGATGAGGATTTGTCGGTTCATGGGCTGCAAGTGTGCGACCGATCGTCCTCAGTGCAACGACAACGGGCACAGCGCCGGGCGTCCGCCGGCCGGCCGTGTGCCCCATTGCCAGGCCAAAAAATGCCGCTCGGTCCGACCGGTTCAACAGGAAGCGCGACCACTTGTAACAGCGGTACCCGGCTTGGCCGCACTGGCACACGACCCACCGGTCTTCACCGAGGCGACTTGTTACAGACAGCCCTCTGACCACCCCCAACATGGGGGGCCGGAAAACAGTAGCCCGTAGCACTTCAGTGATGACCTCAATACACCTTCGCCACGCCAACCTTGCGCTGCTGAGCCTTGCGGTAGCAGTTCTGACCGCCTGCGGAGGCGGCTCCGACGCTGAGCCCACCGACTCGTCGCCCCCTGTGGGCACGCCGAATCCGTCGCCGGTGCCGTCACCCGGCCCGGCGCCATCGCCCGGCCCTGCGCCATCGCCCGGCCCGGCGCCATCGCCCGGCCCTGCGCCATCGCCCCGTCCGCCCGCCCCGCCGCCGCCGCCTGCGCCGACACCAGCGCCGGCACCTACACCGGCACCGGTTGGCTCGGCGACGCTGCAATGGAGCACCTCGTCGGATTCGCGCGTCGCCGGCTACCGCGTCCATTGGGGCACAAGCACGCGCACGTACCCGCAATCGGTGGGCGCAGGCACCAGCACCAGCTACGTGGTCAACAGCCTGCCGTCGGGGCAGACCTATTACTTTGCGGTCACCGCCTACGACGGCAACGGCAATGAGAGCGCGTTCTCGGACGAGGCCGTGAAGACCATTCGATAGCGCCCAACGGCTGTCGCAGCCGGAAGGCAGCGATAGCTGTAGAGGGATGAACGCGCAGGAGGTGGCCGAGGGGTGCCGTGCGGACTATGCTTGACGTCCACATCGCATCAAGGAGTCGCTCATGCAGCGCATCGGATTCATCGGCGCCTCCGGGCTCATGGGGCATGGCATGGCTAAAAACCTGCGTGCCAAGGGGTACCCGTTGTCGATCACGGTGCACCGCAACCGCGAGCGTGTGGCGGATTTGCTGGCCGCCGGCGCGACGCTCGCCGCGACGCCGGCTGCGCTGGCCAAGGGCAGCGACATCGTCTTCCTGTGCGTCACCGGCTCGCCGCAGGTCGAAGCCGCCGTGAGCGGACCCGAAGGCTTGTTGTCGGGCGCGGCGCGCGGCCTGACCATCGTCGACACCTCGACCGCCGAGCCCGACTCGACGAACCGCCTGCGTGCGCTGTGCGAGGCGCAGGGCGTTCAGTACATCGACGCACCGCTGGCGAGGACGCCGGTCGATGCCGAAGCCGGCACGCTGAACGTGATGGTCGGCGCCACCGACGCGCAGTTCGCGCAGCTCGAACCTGTGCTGAAAACTTTCGCCGAGAACGTCTTCCACGTCGGTGCGCCGGGTGCCGGGCATGTCATCAAGCTACTCAACAACTTCATCGCCCAGGCCAGTTGCACGGCGGTCGCCGAAGCCTTCGCCGTCGGGCAGAAGGCCGGCATCGATCTGAAAAAGCTGATCGAGCTGATGTCCAAGGGTCTCGTCAACTCGGGCCTGATCCAGGTGATGGCGAAAACGCTCGACGGCGATCTGGCCGGCATGAAGTTCGAGCTCAACAACGCGCGCAAGGACATCCGCTACTACACGCACCTGGCCGAGAACCTGGCCGTGCCGACGGTGGTCGGCGAAGCCGTTCACCAGTCGCTGGCGCTGGCCTGCGCGCTCGGCTTCGGCGAGAAGTACGTGCCGTCGCTGGTCGAGGCGCAGGAGAAGCTGACGGGCGCGAAGATCGTGCGGCGCGGCTAGCGGGCGTAGGTCGGCGCGAGCAGCGACGGCGCGGCGGCCGCCTCGTTTTCTTCGAGCACGGTGATGCGCCACAGCGTGCGCGCGTCGTCCGGATCGATCAGCGTCGCCGAGTGCAGCAACGCTGCGTTGTCCCAGACGACGATATCGCCGACGCCGTACTGAAAGCTCAGCTGGTACTTCGGTTGCGTCGCGTGCGCGGCCAGTTCGTCGAGCAGGCTGCGGGCATCGTCGTCGGGCATGCCGACGATGCCGAAGGCGCTGCCGGACACGGCGTACAGCGCCTTGCGGCCGGTGACCGGGTGCGGCCGCGCGATGCGGTGCGTGATGACCGGCATGCGCGCCTTCTGCGCGGCGCTGAGGACGGATGCGGCCGTGCGGCTGGCCTCGTCGACGTCATTGCGGTTGCCGTAGTGGTGCACCGCCAGCAGCGGCTCGACGCGCTGCTTCATGGCATTGCTGAGATCGTCGTAGGCAGCGATCTGGTTGGCGAACAGCGTGTTGCCGCCGACCTTGGGTACCACGCGCGAATACAGCGTCGTCGCACGCGCCGGCACCTGCAGGTAGGAGTAGTCGGTGTGGAAGTAGGAACCGGCGTCTTGCAGGCCCGTGGGCCGGCCGTCCTTCCGGACGTTGGACAGGATCAGGATGTTCGAGTCTTCGGGATGGTGGAACTGGTCGATGACGTGCGGCTGCGGCGGTCCGAGGCGGCGCGCGAAATCGAGGAACTGCGCTGCCGTGATGTCCTGCCCCCGCAGCGCCAGCACCTGGTTCGCATAGAAGGCCGCTTCGAGTTCCTTGAACACGGCCTCGGGCAGGGGGCGGGAGAGATCGACGTCCGACGTCTCGACGCCGAACGGTGACAAGCGCTTGAATCCAACCATGGCTACAAGGTGCCGGGCGGGAACAAGCGCGGGATGAACAGCGCCACGCTCGGCCAGATGATGATCATCGCCAGCACGGCCATCATCGGCATCAGCATGATCATCGTGTCCTTCAGCACCGTGACCATGCGCACCTTGGCCACCGCGCAGGAGATCATCAGGCACAGGCCGTAAGGTGGCGTCACCAGGCCGAAGGCCAGCGAAACGATGCCGACGATGGCGAAGTGCACCGGGTCCATGCCGGCATTGGCGGCGAGCGGCTGCAAGATGGTGCCGACGATGATGATGGCGGGAATCGCGTCGAGGAAGCAGCCGACGACGAGGAACACGCCGGCGATGAAAAAGCCCGTCGTCGTCGGCCCCATGCCCCAGGCCGAAACGTTTTCCAGCAGAGCCTTGGGGATCTGGTAGTAGGCCAGCAGCCAGCCGAACGCGCTGGCGGTACCAACGCAGAACAGCGCCACCGCCGACAGCTTGCCGGTGTCGAGCAGCGCGGTGTAGAGGCCCTTCAGGTTCATCTCGCGGTAAACCCAGAACGACAGTGCGCCGGCGTACAGCACCGCGATGCAGGCCGACTCGGTGGCGGTGAACCAGCCGAAGATCTTGCCGCCGATGATGATGAAGGGCGTGAACAGCGCCGGCAGGGACACCATGGCCGAGACGAAGACTTCCTTGAGCGTGGCTCGCGTGTACGTGGGGTAGCCGCGCCGCTTGGCATAGGCGTGCACGGTCGCCATCTGCGCCAGCCCGATCAGCAGGCCCGGAATGATGCCGGCCAGCATCAACGCGCCGATCGACACCGTCAGCACGCCGCCCCAGACGATCATCAGGATCGACGGCGGGATGATCACCGCCAACACTGCCGAGACCGCGGCAGCCTCAATCGCGATCTTGTGCTGCTTGAGCCAGCCCAGTGTTGCTTTGATCGTCCCGGGGTGTTGATCGGATCGAGTGACCATCGGTTTTCCTCTTGAGG
>JANOEG010000184.1:0-3663 GCA_031413095.1 Burkholderiales bacterium
GCGCGGGCCCTCGGCGCCGTTCGCGGGGTTCAGCGCGAGGATGGCCTGGCCGGTGATCGCGGCCAGCCGCGCGACGCCCTCGGCACCGCCGGGCGGGCATTGGTTGATGTTGGCTTCGCCGCTCGCAATGGCCTGCGCATACGCGCGGCAATCGGGGTAGCTGCAGCGCGTGCATTGCGTCTGCGGCAATGCGGCGTCGATGCGCTCGGCGAGTGATTCAGCGAGTGGGGAGGCGCTCACGCGCCAATTATCGGCGGCGTGCTTTGACCGAGGTCTTGGCGGTTTTCGCCGGCTTGGCCTTCGTCGCCGTCTTCGGCAAAGGCCCGCTGCCATGCTTGGCAATGAACTCGCGCACGGCAGGATAGACCTGCTCGCGCCAGCGGCGGCCGGAGAAGATGCCGTAGTGGCCGGCGCCGACGGCGTCGTAGTGGAACTGGCGTGATTTCGGCAGGCCGGTGCACAAACCATGCGCGGCGCGCGTCTGGCCGGCGCCGGAGATGTCGTCGAGCTCGCCTTCGATGGTCAGCAGCGCGCCGGTCGTGATGTCCTGCGGCTTGACCAACTCACCCTTGACGCGCCAGGTGCCGTTGACGAGCGCGAAGTCCTGGAACACGACCTTGATCGTGTCGAGGTAGTACTCGGCCGGCATGTCGAGCACGGCGTTGTACTCGTCGTAGAACTTGCGGTGGCTCTCGGCGCTGTCGTCGTCGCCGCGCATCAGGTCGAGGAAGTAGTCGTAGTGCGACGTCATGTGGCGGTCGGGGTTCATCGCCACGAAGCCGGTGTGCTGCAGGAAGCCGGGGTAAACGCGCCTCGTCGCGCCAGGGTAGTTCGAAGGCACGCGGTAGATCACGTTGTGCTCGAACCATTCGTGGCTCTTGTTCATCGCCAGGTTGTTGACGGCCGTCGGCGATTTGCGCGCGTCGATCGGGCCGCCCATCATGATCAGCGTGCGCGGCGTGAACTCGCCGCGGCTGGCCATCAGCGACACGGCGGCGAGCACCGGCACTGTGGGCTGGCAGACCGAGATCACATTGACCTCGGGGCCGATGTGACGGATGAATTCTTCGATGTAGCCGACGTAGTCGTCGAGGTGGAACGGGCCGACATCGGCCGGCACCATGCGCGCATCGGTCCAGTCGGTGATGAAGACCTTGTGGTGCTGCAGCAGGTTCTTCACCGTGTCGCGCAGCAGTGTCGAGTGGTGGCCGGACAGCGGCGCCACCACGAGCACGGGCGGCTGCAGCTTCATTGCGTCGAGCGCCTTCGAGTTGTCGGTGAAGCGCTTGAAGCGAAGCAGACGGCAGAACGGCTTGTTGATGGCCACCTGTTCCTGCACGGCGACCTGCACGCCATCGACCTCGGCGCTGGTGATCTCGAAGGCCGGTTTCTCGTACTCCTTGGCCAGGCGGTGCATCAGGTCGAAGCCGGCCGAGACGCGCTGCGCCATCGGCCCATGCGCGAACGGCGACAGCGGGTGGTTGTAGAGCTTCGACGTGGCGCTCGCGAATTCTGAGAACGGCGAGAGCAGGGCGCGCTGGGTTTCGTAGTACTGGTAGAGCATGGTCCGAGTTTGCACCGGATGTTGCATTGCAACAATCTTGCGGCACCCCTCGACCGCCCACTAGCGCAGAAACACCTACGAAAGCCGTGGCTTTTTTGGCGCGGCTTTCGCCTGACTTACATCACTTTGGCGATCGCCGCGACCACGGCGTCGATGTTCCTGGCGTTCAACGCAGCCACACAGATGCGGCCCGAGTCGACGCCGTAGATGCCGAAATCGCTGCGCAGACGCTGCATTTGCGCGGCGTTCAGACCCGAGTAGCTGAACATGCCTTGTTGGCGGGCGATGAAGCCCATGTCCTGCTTGACGCCGGCCGCTGCGAGCTTGTCAACGAGCGCCGTTCGCATGGCCTTGATGCGCACACGCATGCCGGCGAGTTCCTCTTCCCATTGCGCGCGCAGGGCCGGCGTGGCGAGCACGGTGGCGACGATCTGCGCGCCATGCGTCGGCGGGTTGGAATAGTTGGTACGGATGACGATCTTCAACTGCGACAGCACGCGCGTGGCTTCTTCGGCGCTCTCGCAGACCACCGACAGCGCGCCGACGCGTTCGCCGTAGAGCGAGAAGCTCTTCGAGAACGAGGTGGCGATGAAAAGGTCCATGCCGCTGGCGACGAACTTGGCCACGGCCGCGCCGTCTTCGGCAATGCCCTGGCCGAAACCTTGATACGCCATGTCGAGGAAGGGCACCAGGTTGCGCGCCTTGACGATCGCCACCACCTCGTCCCACTGTGCGGGCGTCAAGTCGTAGCCAGTCGGGTTGTGGCAGCAGGCGTGCAGGACGACGATCGTGCCTGCAGGCGCCATCTGCAGCGCGGTGCGCATGGCGTCGAAGTCGATGCCGCGCGTCTTGGCGTCGTAGTACGGGTACTCGCCGACCTCGAAGCCGGCGCGGGTGAACAGCGCGCGGTGGTTCTCCCAGCTCGGCGCGCTGATCAGCACTGGCGCTGAGCCATTGACTTGCTTGAGGAAGTCCGCGCCGACCTTCAGGCCGCCGGTGCCGCCGATGGCTTGCACGGTCGCTACGCGCTTGGATTTCACCAAGTCGCTGTCGGCGCCGAAGACCAGGCCCTGTACGGCAGCGTCGTAGGCGGCGATGCCGTCGATCGGCAGATAGCCACGCGGCTTGGCGGCTTCGGCCATCGCCTGCTCGGCGGACATCACGCACTTGAGAAGCGGCAGCTTGCCGTTCTCGTCGTAGTACACGCCGACGCCGAGGTTGACCTTGTTCGGGTTCGGGTCGCTGCCGAACTGTTCGTTCAGACCCAGGATCGGGTCGCGCGGGGCCATTTCGACGTTCGTGAAGAGGCTCATGACAGTGCGTTGGCAGTAGTGGGAAGAGGGGCGCCAAGCGTTGGAGTACGCTGACGAGTTCGAATGATTTTAAGAGCCACTTTGTCGTATGCCGAAGCCGAATCGTCCTGAGCCGACACCTGCCATGACCGAGGCCGAGCCGGCCGGCGAGTTCATCAGCTTCCCCGACTCGCCGTTCCAGCTGTTCATGCCGTACCCGCCGGCCGGCGACCAGCCGCAGGCGATCGACAAGCTGGTCGAGGGCATCAACGACGGTCTGACCTTCCAGACCCTGCTCGGCGTCACCGGCTCGGGCAAGACCTTCACGATGGCCAACGTCATCGCGCGCCTGGGCCGGCCGGCGATCGTCTTTGCGCCGAACAAGACGCTGGCCGCGCAGCTCTACAGCGAGTTCCGCGAGTTCTTTCCGAAGAACGCCGTCGAGTATTTCGTCAGCTACTACGACTACTACCAGCCCGAGGCCTATGTGCCGCAGCGCGACCTGTTCATCGAGAAGGACAGCGCGATCAACGAGCACATCGAGCAGATGCGTCTCTCCGCAACAAAGAGCGTTCTCGAGCGCCGCGACACGATCATCGTCGCTTCGGTCAGTGCAATCTACGGCATCGGCAAGCCGGAGGACTACGCGCAGATGCGCTTCATCGTCCGCACCGGCGACAAGATTGGCCAGCGCGATGTGATCCAGCAGCTGATCCGCATGCAATACACGCGCAACGAAACCGATTTTTCGCGCGGCGGTTTTCGCGTGCGTGGCGACGTGATCGACATCTTCCCGGCCGAGCACAG
>JANOEG010000185.1:0-6682 GCA_031413095.1 Burkholderiales bacterium
CGGTGCGAACTTTCGATGTGGTGGGTCAGTCGCTCGGCCACCTGCGGTGCGTCGCGACGCTTGAGCGCAGCGATGAACCACAGGTGCTCTTCCATCGCCGGGATCAGCACGTCTTCGGACAGCATCGCGCGCTCGAGGCGGATCAGTCGGACGCGCAGGCTGTTGACGCGGTACATCTGCGAGATCAGCGTGTTGCCGAGCGCGTCGATCATCAGGTCATGCAGCCCCCAGTCGACCGACTGCGCGTCGCCGAGCAGCGCGGCATCGGCCGGGCCCTTGTTGGCGCGCGCGATGATGCGGCGGTGCGCATCCTCGATCGCGCTGAGATCGGCGTCGGAGACCGTGGCGCAGAAGCGCACGGCGGCCTCGCGCTCGAGCACCAGGCGCAACTGGTAGGCGTTGTTGATCAGGGCCAGGTCGACATGCGCGATCTGCAGCCCGCGCTGGGGCACGGTGCGCAGCAAGCCCTCGGCCTCGAGGCGCGGGATCAGCTCGCGCACGGCACCCAGTGGCATGTCCAGCAACTGCACCAGCTCGCGCTGCGAGATGAACTGGCCGGGCCGGACATTGGCCTCCAGGATCTGCTGGCGAAAGCTCTCGTAGGCCTGGGCGCGCAGGCTCTGCGGCGCGTTCATCTCACCACCTCGCGCACAACGCCCTTGGCCAGCAGCACATTGCCGTAGGTGCGCGTCTCGCCGCACTGAAAGACCGCAAAGGCGCGCGCGGCGGCTTCGTAGAAAGCGTAGCGTTCGAGCGCTGCCGGCGGGCGCTCGCCGGCCTGCTCGAGGGCGGCGCGGAGGGCACGCACTGCCGGCGGGACGGCATCTGCGTCGCCGATCACCTGCATCGTCCAGGCCGCCTCGGGCGTCGCGTCGTCGAGCGGCATCAGCGCCAGCACGGCACGCAGCAGGGCCGGCGCGTCGGCGCCCGGCACCTGAACCAGGCGCGCCCCGGCCTGGTCCGCGATGCGCGCCGCCGGGAAGTGCGCGTCGACGATGGCCAGCGTGTCGCCATGACCCATGCTTGCCAGCGCATGCAAGGCGTCGGGCGTGAGCAGGGCGGAGATGTGCTTGAGCATGGCAGGTCGCATTGAGGGGGCGGGTTCTCCCGCATCAACGCACTGACATGTTAGTCATAACATGCTGCCTCATCACCGGTGCAAACCCTGGCGAGCGATGAAGTCCTTCTTTGCCTCCTGCGCTGACGGCACGACCCGTCTCGGCTTGGGCGGCGCGCCGCTGGGCAACCTGTTCGCGCCGGTGTCCGATACCGAGGCGCAGGCGCTGCTCGACGCCGCCTGGACCAGCGGCTGCCGCAGCTTCGACACCGCGCCGCACTACGGTCATGGCCTGTCGGAGCAACGGATCGGCGACGCGCTGCGGCAGCGGCCGCGCGGAGCGTTCGTGCTGTCGAGCAAGGTCGGCCGGCTGCTGACGCCGGACACCAGCGTGCCGCATGAGCAGCACGGTTATGTCGGCGGCCTGCCCTTTCGTCAGCACTGGGACTACAGCGCCGCCGGCGTGCGGCGCAGCGTCGAGGACAGCCTGCAGCGTCTTGGCCTGGACCGGCTGGACGCCGCCTTCGTGCACGACTGCGACGCCGCCACCCACGGCGCCAATGCCGACGCGGTGCGGCGCCAGGTGATCGACGAGACCCTGCCGGCCTTGCACGCGCTAAAGCGCGAAGGCCTGATCCGTGCCGTGGGCCTCGGCGTCAACGATGTGCAGATCGTGCTGGACGTGCTGCGCGAAGCCGAGATGGACGTGCTGCTGCTGGCCGGCCGCTACAGCCTGCTCGACCATAGCGCCCTTCCCGAACTGTTGCCGCTGTGCGTGCAACGCGGCGTGCGCATTGCGCTGGGCGGCGCGTTCAACTCGGGGCTGCTCGCCACCGGCACGCGCGGCGACGGCACGGCCCGCTTCAACTACGCACCGGCGGCGCGCGAGTGGGTCGAACAAACGGCGCGCATCGAAGCGGTGTGCAACACGCACGGCGTGCCGCTGCGCGCCGCGGCCCTGCAGTTTCCGCTGGCGCACCCGGCCATCGACATCGTCATGGTCGGTGCGCGCAGCGCGGCAGAGTCGCAGGATGCGATGGCGATGGCACAGCATCCGATTCCCGCGGCGTTCTGGCGCGATCTGCACACTGCCGGGCTGCTGCCCGACGCGGCGCCGACACCGTGATCATCGACGCGCACTTCCACTGCTGGCGCCTCGCGCGCGGCGACTACGGCTGGCTGACGCCAGCGCTGGCACCGATCTATCGCGACGTCGAAATCGAAGACTGGCAGCGCGAAGCACTATCGCAGGGCGTGACCGCCGGCGTGCTGGTGCAGGCGGCGCCGACCGAGGCCGAGACAGTTTTCCTGCTCGAACAGGCCACGCATCACGAGGCTGTACGCGGTGTCGTTGGCTGGGCCGATCTGCTCGCGCCCGACGCGCCACAGCGCATTGCCGACCTCGCAGCAACGCAACCCAAGCTCAAGGGCCTGCGGCCGATGGTGCACGACATCGCCGACCCCGACTGGATGCTGCAGCCCGCACTCGCACCGGCACTCAATGCGATGGCCGCGCACGGCCTGGTGTTCGACGCCCTCATCAAGCCGCTGCACCTGCGACGCCTGCGCGTGCTGTGCGAGCGCCACCCGGCGCTGCAGGTCGTGATCGACCACGGCGCCAAGCCCGATATCGCCAGCGGCCGCTGGCAGCCCTGGGCCGACGGTCTGCAGCGTCTCGCGCGCGAGACGACGGCCGTGTGCAAGCTCTCAGGCCTGCTCACCGAGGCAGGGCCGCAGCCGCGCCGCGGCGCCGCGCAGCGCTGGGGCGAACATGTGCTCGCAACCTTTGGCCCGCAGCGCGTGCTCTGGGGCAGCGACTGGCCGGTGCTGGAACTGGCGGCGAGCTACCGCGATTGGTGGGACGACACGCAGGCCTTGCTGGCGCCGCTGGACGATGCCGACCGTGCTGCGGTGCTCGGTGCCAACGCGCAGCGCATCTATCGGCTCTGACGCGCCGCAAGGCGACAGCGCAGGCGCTGCGCTATCCTTGCCCGAACCATGACCCTCACCGAGCTGCGCTACATCGTCGCCGTCGCCCGCGAAAAACATTTCGGCCGCGCGGCCGAAGCCTGCTTCGTATCGCAACCCACCTTGAGCGTGGCGATCAAGAAACTCGAAGAAGAGTTGGACGTCAAGCTCTTCGAGCGCGGCGCCAATGAAGTCAGCGTGACGCCGCTCGGCGAGGCCATCGTGCGCCAGGCGCAGAGCGTGATCGAGCAGGCCGCGGCGATCAAGGAGATCGCCAAGCGCGGCAAGGACCCGCTCAACGGGCCCTTGAGGCTCGGCATCATCTACACGATCGGCCCCTACCTGCTGCCCGAGCTCGTGCGCCACGCCATCGAGATGACGCCGCAGATGCCGCTGATGCTGCAGGAGAACTTCACCGCCAAGCTGCTCGACATGTTGCGCATGGGCGAACTCGACTGCGCGATCATGGCCGAGCCGTTTCCGGACACGGGCCTCGCCGTGGCGCCGCTGTACGACGAGCCCTTTGTCGTCACGGTGCCGAAATCGCACCCGCTGGCCAAACGCAAGAGCGTCAGCGCCGAGGAGCTGAAGCAGGAGACGATGCTGCTGCTCGGCACGGGCCACTGTTTCCGCGACCATGTGCTCGAGGTCTGCCCCGAGTACGCGCGCTTTTCGAGCGACGCCGAGGGCATCCGCAAGAGTTTCGAAGGCTCGTCGCTGGAGACCATCAAACACATGGTGGCCTCGGGCATGGGCGTGACGGTGGTGCCGCAGTTGTCGGTGCCCAAGGAGCCGCCGGGCCTGGTGCGCTACGTGCCGTTCGACAAGCCCGTGCCGACGCGGCGCGTGGTGCTGGCGTGGCGCCGCACCTTCACGCGCTACGAGGCGATCGCGGCGCTGCGCAATGCGATCTACGCCTGCGAGCTCGAAGGCGTGACCCGGCTCTCGTAGCCGGAGAAGTCCCTATCGCCGTGATTGGCGCGCTGGCTATCGCTGCGCTCAAAGCCTTTGTCTGGACTCGGCACGTGCTGTTTCTTACTCTTCGGCTTCCGTCCACCGCCGCCAACAGGAGACCGCACCCATGACAACCGAAGCCAAGTGCCCATACAACCACGCCGCCGGTGGCGGCACCACCAACAAGGATTGGTGGCCGAGCCAGTTGCGCCTCGATCTGCTGAACCAGCATTCGAGCAAGTCCAACCCGCTGGGTCAAACCTTCGACTACGCCGCCGAGTTCAACAAGCTCGACTACTTCGCGCTGAAGAAGGACCTGCTGGAGCTGATGACCGATTCGCAGGATTGGTGGCCGGCTGACTTTGGCCACTACGGCCCGCAGTTCGTGCGAATGACCTGGCACGCCGCTGGCACCTATCGCACGGCCGACGGCCGCGCCGGCGGAGGCCGCGGGCAGCAGCGCTTCGCGCCGCTGAACTCTTGGCCCGACAACGTCAACATCGACAAATCGCGCCGCCTGCTGTGGCCGATCAAACAAAAGTACGGCCAGCAGATCAGCTGGGCCGATCTGATGATCCTCACCGGCAACGTCGCGCTGGAGTCGATGGGCTTTCGCACCTTCGGCTTTGCCGGCGGGCGCGAGGACGTGTGGGAACCCGACCAGGACGTCAACTGGGGCAGCGAGACGACGTGGCTCGCCACCGACAAGCGCTTCAGTGGCGACCGTGACCTCGACCAGCCGCTGGCCGCGACGCACATGGGCCTGATCTACGTCAACCCGGAAGGCCCCAACGCCAGCGGCGACCCGGTCGCCGCGGCCAAGGACATCCGCGCCACCTTCGGCCGCATGGCGATGGACGACGAAGAGATCGTCGCGCTGATCGCCGGCGGCCATACCTTCGGCAAGGCGCACGGCGCGGCGCCGGAATCGCACAAGGGCCCCGAGCCGGAGGGCGAGGCGCTCGAAGCGCAGGGCCTGGGCTGGAACAGCAACTTCGGTCAAGGCCACGGCAAGGACACCGTTTCCAGCGGCCTGGAAGTCACCTGGACCACCACGCCCGCGCGCTGGAGCAACGACTACTTCGAGCACCTGTTCAAGTTCGAGTGGGAGTTGACCAAGTCGCCCGCCGGCGCCAAGCAGTGGGTGGCCAAGAACGCGCCAGAGATCATTCCCGACGCGCACGTGGCCGGCACGATGCACAGGCCGACGATGCTGACCACCGACCTGACGATGCGCATGGACCCCGAGTTCGAGAAGATCTCGCGCCGTTTTCTCGACAACCCGCAAGCCTTTGCCGAAGCCTTCGCGCGCGCCTGGTACAAGCTGACGCACCGCGACATGGGCCCGCGCGAGCGCTACCTTGGCCCCGAGGTGCCGAAGGAAGTGCTGATCTGGCAAGACCCGCTGCCGGCCGCCACGCTCGCACCCACGGCCGCCGACATCGCAGACGTGAAAGCGAAGATCGCCGCGTCGGGTTTGACCGTCTCGCAGCTCGTCTCCACCGCCTGGGCCTCGGCCTCGACCTTCCGTGGCGGTGACAAGCGCGGCGGCGCCAACGGGGCGCGCATCCGCCTTGCGCCGCAGAAAAGTTGGGAGGCCAACACGCCGGGTGAACTCGCCAAGGTGTTGTCGAAGTTGGAAGAGATCCAGAAGGCCTCGGGCAAGCTCTCGCTGGCCGATGTGATCGTGCTGGCCGGCAGCGTCGGCGTCGAGCAGGCGGCGAAGGCCGCGGGTGTGAGCGTCGAAGTGCCGTTCGCACCGGGCCGCGTCGATGCCACGCAAGATCAGACCGACGTCGAATCCTTTGCTTTCCTCGAACCCGTGGCCGACGGTTTTCGCAACTACTTCAAGGGTCCGACCAGCATCGCCGTCGAGCACCTGCTCGTTGACAAGGCGCAGCTACTCACGCTGACTGCGCCCGAGATGACGGCGCTGGTCGGCGGCCTGCGCGTGCTGGGCGCCAACAGCGGCAGCGGCAAGCACGGCGTGTTCACGGACAAGCCCGGCGTGCTGTCGACCGACTTCTTCGTCAACCTGCTCGACATGGGCACCGAGTGGAAGGCAACGGCCGGTGGCCACTACGAGGGCAAGGACCGCAAGAGCGGCGCAACCAAGTGGACCGCCACGCGCGTCGATCTCGCCTTCGGTTCGAACTCGGTGCTGCGTGCGCTGGCCGAGGTCTATGCGAGCGCCGACGCGAAGGATAAGTTCGTCCACGACTTCGTCGCGGCCTGGTCCAAGGTGATGCAACTCGATCGCTTCGACCTGATCGCCAGGCAAGGAGGATGACGATGGCCACCACGTTGTATCCCAGCCCCAGCCCGTTGCCCGAGCAGGATCGCGTCGCGTTGGTCGAGGCGCTCAACTCGCGGCTCGCCGACGGCCTCGATCTGCACTCGCAGATCAAGGTCGCGCACTGGAACATCAAGGGGCCACACTTCGCCACGCTGCATCCGTTGTTCGAGACCTTCGCCATCGCGCTGGCGGCGTTCAACGACCAGATCGCCGAGCGCGCGATCACGCTGGGTGGCGTGGCTCACGGCACCGCGCGTCACGTGGCCAAGGCCTCGAAGCTCGCCGAGTACCCCGAGGGCACGACCAAGGACCTGGTCCACGTCGGTTGAATTGACGGAACGGTTGGCGGCTTTGGGACTGCCAAATCTGTTGCCGGAAAAGGCCTATAGCGAAGCCAGCATCGGCAA
>JANOEG010000186.1:0-14452 GCA_031413095.1 Burkholderiales bacterium
ACACGCCGGCCATGGGAATCGGCGAGCGCCTGTTCCTCAACAACTGCGCGGCTTGCAATGGCTCCGACGCGCGCGGCAGCAAGGGCTTTCCGAACCGGACCTACAACGACTGGCTGTGGGGCGGCGGCTTTGCCGACATCCAGAAGACGATCAACGACGGCCGCAACGGCGTCATGCCGCCGATGGCTGCAGCCATCGGCGGCGCCGACGACGTGCGCAACGTTGCGCAGTACGTGCTCAGCCTGTCGGGCAGCCCGCACGACAGTGTCGCCTCGCAACTGGGCCGCAGCAAGTTCACCGTTTGCGCGGCCTGCCACGGCGTTGACGGCAAGGGCAACACCGCGATGGGCGCGCCGAACCTCACCGACAAGGTCTGGCTGCACGGCTGGGGCGAAGAAACCATCGTCGCCATGGTCAACGGCGGCAAGAACAACATGATGCCGGCCCACGCCAGCCGACTTACGCCGGAGCAGGTTCGTGTGTTGGCGGCGTATGTGTGGCGGCTGTCGAACGCGAGTACGAAGGTCGCTGGCAATCCATGAACACACCGGCGCCTGCCGCCAGCGCCGAGACGGGTGATTCGCAGGTCATCTGGCTCTACGAGAAGCAGAAGAAGATCTACCCGCGCGCGGTCAGCGGCTGGTTCGCCGGCTGGCGCTGGGCGCTGGTCTGGGCGACGCAGCTCGTCTTCTACGGCCTGCCGTGGCTGCAATGGAACGACCGCCAGGCGGTGCTGTTCGAGCTGGCCTCGCGCCGCTTCTACATCTTCGGCTTCGTCCTCTACCCGCAGGACTTCATCTACCTGACGGCGCTGCTGCTGATCAGCGCCTACGCGCTGTTCCTGTTCACGGCGGTGGCCGGGCGGTTGTGGTGCGGCTACGCCTGCCCACAGACCGTCTACACAGAAATCTTCCTCTGGATCGAGCGCCAGTTCGAGGGCGACCGGATGAGGCGCATGAAGCTCGACGCCGGGCCGTGGAGCGCCCAGAAGGCCTTGCGCAAGGGCGGCAAGCACGCCGCCTGGATCACGCTGTCGCTGTGGACCGGCTTCACCTTCGTCGGCTACTTCACGCCGATCAAGGACCTGTGGGCCGAGGCCTTCACGCTGACGTTCGGGCCGTGGGAGTGGTTCTGGGTCTTGTTCTACGGCCTGGCCACCTACGGCAACGCCGGCTTCCTGCGCGAACAGGTCTGCAAATACATGTGCCCGTACGCGCGCTTCCAGAGCGCGATGTTCGACAAGGACACGCTGATCATCAGCTATGACGCCGAGCGCGGCGAGCCGCGAGGCACGCGTGGCCGTTCGACGGATCTGAAAGCCGCCAAGCTCGGCCATTGCATCGACTGCGAACTCTGCGTGCAGGTCTGCCCGACCGGCATCGACATCCGCAAGGGCCTGCAATACGAATGCATCGGCTGCACAGCCTGCATCGACGTCTGCAACGGCGTGATGGACAAGATGCAATACCCGCGCGGCCTGATCCGCTACGACACGCAGAACGGTTTGCAGCAACACCTGTCGCGCTTTGCCGAATGGAGGCGCGTATTCCGTCCGCGCGTGCTCGTCTATTCCGCGATCCTCGTCGTTGTCTCGGCCGGTGTGCTGGCCAGCCTGTTCTTGCGCACGCCGTTCAAGGTCGATGTGGTGCGTGACCGCGGATCGCTGGCGCGCATCGTCGACGAAGGCCGCGTCGAGAACGTGTACCGCCTGCAGATCATGAACGCCAGCGAGCAGCCGCAGCGCTTTCGCGTCAGCGTCGGCGTCGGCGGCCTGCCCGGTGCACAGGTCGTTGGCACGTCGGAAGTGGATGTGGGGCCGGCCGCGGCGCGCTGGATGCCGCTGACAGTGCAGGTGCAGCAAGCCGCGGCCAAGGCTGCGGGCGGCGGCGCGCATCGCATCGATTTCGAGATCACACAACTCGCGGCAGGCGACGAACGCAGCCGGCAGATCAGCGAACGCTCGACCTTCGTCGTGCCGCGCTGACGACACACAGGAGATACGGCATGAAGAACGACAACGCCCCCTGGTGGCGCCACGGCATGGTGTGGCTGGTGATCAGCGGCCCGGCGGCCGTCGTCGTGGCCGGTTTTGCCACGCTGGCCATCGCCATCGCTTATCCCGATCCTGTCTTGTCAACGGCCGGCGCCGCGCCTGCCGTGCAAGCACGCAACCACGCTGCCACACCGCGATGAACCGCCTGGCGCTGCAGATCCTCTGGCCCGCGTTCGTCGCCGCCGGCGTGATGGAACTGCTCGTCTTCGCGCATGTCGATCCGGCCGACGTGCACACGCTGGCCGGCGCGCCGGTCGAGCTGTCGCGCCAGGCAGTCTACACGCTGTCGTTCTTCGGCTTCTGGGCCGTGATCGCGTTTGCCGGCGCCGTGAGTTGCTGGTTGCAGCAGCGCACGGGCGATTGAGTCGATCAGAGGCTCGTTGTCGCGGGCTCCGACCCGATCGCGCTGCGCTGGTTGACAAAGCGTCGCTGCGGCTCGTACGGGAACACATCGAGCATGGCGCCCGCCAGGATGCGCTGCTTGTGGAGATTCCAGTAGTCGGGGTCGAGCAACTCGGGGTGATGCTTCAGAAACGCCTGGCGAACCTGTGCGTTGCCGAGCAGGAAGGGACCGAAGGTTTTGGGGAAGACGTCCTTCGGACCGACGTCGAACCAGACCCCGTCGGCGGTCTGCACCTTGCTGTCGTCCGGCGGTGGCACGTGGCGGAAGTTGCAGTCGCTCAGGTACTCGATCTCGTCATAGTCGTAGAACACCACCTTGCCCTGCCGAGTGATGCCGAAGTTCTTCCACAGCATGTCGCCGGGGAAGATGTTGGCGGCCACCAGGTCCTTGATCGCGTTGCCGTATTCGATCGTGGCGCGCTCGATGGCGTCGCTGTTGCCGGCCTCGGTGGCGTTCTTCAGGAACAGGTTGAGCGGGATCATCCGCCGCTCGATGTAGATGTGCTCGAGGATGATTTCCTGCGGGCTGCTGCCGTCGGCGATCTCCAGCATGCTCGAACAGAAGCTGCGCATCTCGTCGACCAACTCGGCCTCGAAGCGCGCCAGCGGCAAGGCCACCTTGCTGTACTCCAGCGTGTCGGCCATGCGGCCCACGCGGTCGTGCTGCTTGACGAGCAGGTACTTGCCCTTGATCTTCTCGCGCGTCGTGTTCTTCTGCGCCGGGTAGAAGTCCTTGATCACCTTGAAGACATAGGGGAATGACGGCAGGTCGAAGACCAGCATCACCGTGCCCTTGACGCCGGGCGCGATGCGGAAGCGGTCGCTGCTGTGGCGCAGGTGATGCAGCAGATCGCGGTAGAAACTGTTCTTGCCTTGCTTCTGCAGCCCGACGGCGCTGTAGATCTCGGCACGCGGCTTGCGGGGCATCAGCGTGCGCAGGAACTGCACGTAGGCGCTGGGCACCTGCATGTCGACCAGGAAGTACGCACGGGCGTAGCTGAACAGCATCTCCATGTCGTCCTCGGTGTACAGAACGGTGTCGATCATCAGCTTGCCGCTGGCCGTGTGCAGCAGCGGCAGGGCGATGGGGGTCTGCTGGCCGCCGTTGATGATCTTGCCGACGACATAGGCGCCCTTGTTGCGGAAGAACAGGTTCGACAGCACCTGGATCTGAAAGCTGGTGCGAGGTTGCCAGGCTCCCAGGCGGCGCTGCAGTTCGGCCACCACGTCGTCGACGTCGCGCTCGAGATCCTCGAACTCCAGCTGTAGATCGAAGTCGCGGATCAGTTGCACCCAGGTCTCGCGCCAGTTCTCGAGCGTCGGGTAGTAGACGCGGTAGGTGGCCGGTCCGAGCGCTTCGTCGATCTCGATGTAGGAGGTGGAGATCGTCGGCCGGACGAAGATGAAGCTGTTGTGGAAGTAACTGCGGTGCAAGATCTTCGTGGTCACCGAATTGAAGAAGGTCTCGGCCAATTCCGGCTGCTGGTGGTCGACCAGGAGGCCGATGTATTGCAGCTTGACTTGTTGCCAGACCGCCATCGGCAGCACCTCGGCGGCGAACTCGATCTGCAGCCGGCTCTTGGTTTCCCGCACGCGCTCGTCGTAGAACGCGATCCGCTCGCGCGACGCCTGCTGCTGGCCGTGCCAGTCGGCCCTCTCGAACCGCCGTTTGGCCGCGCGGTTGGTGTCGCTGAACAGCCGGTAGTGGCGATCGAAGCCTTCGAGCAGCGCTCTGGCGATCTGGAATGCGGGGGTATCGTCTGTGGCGGGCAGGTCAAGCATCGGCAAGAATCAGGTTTGGCAGTTTTACAGCAGTTCCATCATGACACTTCAAGATCTCCTGCAAGCCGGTGCCGACGAGGCCATCGCGATTACCGCCCCCGGCCGCGCGCCGCTCGACTACCGTGGGCTGCGTGCCCTGGTGGCCGCCACCACCGCGTCGCTCAATGCGGCCGGCATCGGCCGCAATCACCGCGTCGCCATCGTGCTGCCCAACGGCCCCGCGATGGCGACCTGCTTTCTGGCCTGCGCCTGTGCGGCCACCAGCGCGCCGCTCAACCCGGCGTACCGCGCCGACGAATTCGAGTTCTACCTCGACGATCTGCAGGCCAAGGCGCTGATCGTCGAGCACGCAAGCACGTCGCCGGCGGTGGAGGCGGCGCGCAAGCTCGGCGTGCAGGTCATCGAGCTGGCGGTCGCCGACGGCGCCACAGCCGGGCAGTTCAGCCTCGGTGCGCTGCCGGCGGCGCCCTGCGCGAGTGGCGGCCCGGCGCAGGCCGGCGACGTGGCGATGGTGCTGCACACCTCGGGCACGACCTCGCGGCCCAAGCGCGTGCCGCTGTCGGTGGCCAACCTGTGCGCCTCGGCGCGGCAGATCGCAGCCACCCTGCAGTTCACGCCGCAGGACCGCGGCCTGAACATCATGCCGCTGTTCCATATCCACGGCTTGCTCGCCGGCCTGCTGGCGCCGCTGTCGGCGGGTTCGCAGGTGTTCTGCACGCCGGGCTTCAACGCGCTGCGCTTCTACAAGTGGATGGATGAGGCGAACCCGACCTGGTACACGGCCGTGCCGACGATGCACCTGGCGATCGCCAGCCGCGGCAAGCACAACGCCGAGGTCGTGGCGCGGCATCCGCTGCGCTTCGTGCGCTCGTCGTCGTCGGCGATGCCGCCGCAGCTGATCGCCGAGCTCGAAGCGCTGTTCAAGGCGCCGTTGATCGAGTCCTATGGCATGACCGAATCGGCGCACCAGATGGCCTCGAACCCGCTGCCGCCGCTGCAGCGCAAGCCCGGTTCGGTCGGACGCGCGGCCGGCCCCGAGATTGGCATCCGCGGAGAGGACGGCGCCTTCGTGGGCCCCGGCGAAGTCGGCGAGATCGTGATCCGCGGGCCGAGTGTCACCGCGGGCTACGAGAGCAACCCGAAAGCCAATGAAGAGGCTTTCGTCGACGGCTGGTTCCGCACCGGCGACCAGGGTGTGATGGACGCCGACGGCTACCTGAGCATCACCGGCCGCTTGAAGGAAATCATCAACCGCGGCGGCGAAAAGGTGAGCCCGCGCGAGATTGACGAGATCTTGCTCGACCATGTCTCGGTGGCGCAGGTGATCGTCTTCGGTGCGCCGCACAAGCGGCTCGGCGAAGAGGTGGCGGCAATGGTGGTGCTGCATGAAGGCCACGAGTGCGGCGAGCGTGAACTGCAGCAATTCGTCGCCCAGCGCGTGGCCGGCTACAAGGTGCCGAAGAAGATCCTGTTCGTCGAGGAACTGCCGAAGGGCGCCACCGGCAAGCTGCAACGCATCGGCCTGGCGCAGCGCGTCGGCCTGGGCTTCGGCTCCTTCGTCTCCGGCGAGTTCTAGCCCATGAAATACGCCATCGTCGGCGCCGGTGCCATCGGCGGTTATCTCGGCGCGAAGCTCGCACTCGCCGGCGAGCAGGTCACGTTCATCGCTCGCAACAAGAACCTGGCCGCCATCAATTCACAAGGCTTCCGCCTGCTGCTGCCCGATGGCAGCACGCAGCACGCGAGCACGGTGCGCGCGGTGCAGGACCCGGCCGACGCCGGCCCGCAAGACGTGGTGCTGCTGACCACCAAGGCGCATCAGGTGCGCGACCTGCTGCCGGGCCTGCGCGCGCTGTTCGGCCCGGAGACCCTGGTCGTGACGATGATCAACGGCGTGCCGTGGTGGTACTTCCAGAAGCTCGGCGGCGCGTTCGACGGCCGTACGCTCGCCAGCGTCGATCCCGACGGTGCGCTGGCCGCGGGCATCGAAGTCGAACGCCTGATCGGCAGCATCGTCTATCCGGCGGCCGAGCTGGTCGAGCCGGGCGTCGTGAAACTCATCGAAGGCAACCGCTTCACGCTCGGTGAGCTCGACGGCCAGCGCACGCCGCGCATCGAGGCCTTGAGCAAGTCGATGATGGCCGCGGGCTTCAAGGCGCCGGTGTCGCGCGACATCCGCAGCGAGATCTGGGTCAAGCTGTGGGGCAACCTCAGCTTCAACCCGATCAGCGCGCTGACGCACGCGACGCTCGAAGACATCTGCCGCTTCCCGCCGAGCCGCGATCTGGCTGGAAGGATGATGAGCGAGGCCCGCTCGGTCGGCGAAAAGCTCGGCGTCGAGTTCAAGGTCTCGCTCGAACAACGCATCGCCGGCGCCGAGAGCGTGGGCGCGCACAAGACGTCGATGCTGCAGGACGTCGAACACGGCCGCGCGCTGGAGTTGCAAGCCCTGGTGGGCAGCGTCGTCGAGCTGGCGCGCATCACCGACACGCCGACACCGACGATCGACGCCATCTATGCGGCGGCGGCGCTGCTGACGAAGACGCTGAGCGATCGAGGGGGGCGGTTGGAGGTGTTGCCGGTCTGAGTTGGACGTCCCCTTCGGCTACGTTGCTGACGCTCGACACTTAGCGAAGAAGGTCGGCATCAGACTGATCCCGGACGCTCGTGATCGCTGGCCTGAACGGTGGCTGTCGCAATCGGCTGTCGTTCGAGGATGGCGGCCTCGATCGACTGCTTCAGCTTCATCAGCGGTCACTCGACCCTGGCCGACAGGGTGGAGGTTCGCGAATGACTCCTTGCGCTCACGGTGATCGGGTGTACCCGACCCTGAGGCGCCACCGGGTCCTGATCTAGCCACCCGAAAGCTGACGATCGGACCTGCACCCTGGCCCCCCCGGACGAAGCCGCCCCGGCCACGAGGGAATGCTCACAAGCGGGTCGAGCTACCGGTGGTCATGCGTTCATACTAGTGGTCAGCTGGCTTATTGCTGTCTATGAGGTTCTGGGAACTTGAAGCCCAGCACCGCTAAGAAGTGCCTTGGCACATCTTGTGCGAGCACCGCTTGGCCACGGCGCGCGCGCGCGAAGGGCCCCCGTTCTGGGCACCGCTTCTGCGGGGGCAAACCGCCGTTATCTGCTGGCCTGGGAAATACCAGAACCGTCTGCCGGGCGGTCTCAGCCTCCCGTACGGACGTACGGCCTTCTCCGCGTGCGTCACCCGTGCGTCACTCGTCCCTCGCTAACTTCCCCCTCGGTGTTCACAACTTGAGGGGAATGGCGATGTTTTCGTGGCTGTGGCGCTTTGCCGCAATTGTTTTCTTGGGATGTAGCTTGGCTCTGACGGGATGCGGGGGCAGCGGTGGCGGCGGGACGACTTCGCAAGCCCCGGTCGTTGGCACCCAACCGGCCTCAAGTACGCTATTGGAAGGTAGCGCAGCGACTCTCAGCGTCGTGGCCACAGGCTCGGGCACGTTGACCTACCAATGGCAGCGAGACGGCGTCGACATTGCTGGCGCTACGGCGGCCAGCTATCAGATCCCCAGTGTGTCCAGGGACGACAACGGCGCGCAGTTCCGCGTGGTGGTGACCAACGCCGCTGGCGCGGCGACCAGCAGTGTCGCAACGCTGACCGTCACGCCCGCCAACTTGGCTGCCGTCATCGTGTCACAGCCGGTGGGCATCACCGTCGCTCCGGGAACGCCCGCCAATTTCCGCGTTGTGGCGGATGGCACCACGCCTGTCGGCTACCAGTGGCAGCGCGACGGCGTAGACATCAGCGGCGCAACGGCGGCCACCTACACACTGGCGTCGGCGCAAGCGGCTGACAGCGGAGCGTCTTTCCAGGTGGTGGTGAGCAACACCCTCGGCAGCGCGATCAGCGATGGCGCGCTGCTGACTGTCGATGCCAACGTTGTCGCAGTGTCTATCGTCACGCAGCCCCAGGCGGTCACGGTCGTGGATGGCTCATCGGCCACGTTCTCGGTCGCGGCTACAGGCACGGGGCCTTTCAGCTATCAATGGCGCAGGAACGGCGCGGACATCTTCGGCGGAACCGGGAACACCTTGAGCACCCCGTCGCTGAGGTTGTCCGACAGTGGTGCGGTCTATGCCGTGGTGGTCACCAACGGCGTCGGCAGCGTCACCAGCGCCGATGCCACTGCGACGGTGAACGCACGGCCGGTCGAATGGGTGGCTCAGCCTTCTGCCACCTCGGTCGCGCAAGGCCAGGCGGCAACGTTCACGGCGAGCGTGAGCGGCTCGCAGCCAGTCACCTACCAATGGCAGCGCAACGGCGCGTCCATTGCCGGGGCGACTGCGCAGACCTATACCACCCCGGCCACCACGCTGGCCGACGATGGCGCCTTGTATTCCTTGGTGGCGACCAACGCAGCCGCCAGCATCACCAGCGCCACAGCGCGCCTCTCGGTGCAGGCGACTGCGGTTGCGCCCGGGATCGCCACGGCACCTGAAAGCGTCACCGTCAGCGAAGGTCAAGTCGCCAACTTCTCCGTGTCTGCAACGGGTACCGCGCCTCTGGCCTACCAGTGGCGGCGCAACGACGCAGACATTGCAGGCGCCACCACGGCCACCTATGCCACCGCGGCTACAACGGCCGCTGACAACGGGGCCCGATTCAGCGTGCGCGTGAGCAACGCCGCGGGCAGCGTCACGAGCAGCGAAGCGGTGCTCACGGTGCAGGCAGGCGCCGGGGTGCTGGTCGGGCGTGCTTGGTCGTCTGGACAGCAACTGGAGGCCGACGACAACCCCGTCAGGGACCGTTTCAGCGGCATCGATGACTCCGGGCGGGTGACCGCCGTCTTCCGCAAAAGCAATGGCACGCGCGACGTCATCTACGCAACGCGCGGTACGCCGAACGCCAGTGGCGCTGCGCCAAGCTGGTCGGCGCCAGTGGTGATCGACGAGTTGGCCGGATCACCCGTCAGCACCATGGGCACTCAGCCAGCTTTCAATCTGGCCGTGTCACCCGCCGGCAACGTATTGGTCTGGTGGTACCACCGGGCACCTTGCACGGCTGCAACCTATTTGACTACCTCAACCTGCAGGTTTCAATACATGGCGCGCTTCTCCGCCGCCAATTCGGCGTGGTCTGCGCCGGAACTGATTGGAGATGCACCAGGCTTGGATTTTCAGGGTGTCATCAACGACCGTGGCGACATGGCACTGGTCGGTACGAGTTGGATCCGGTCCGGTACCAACCGGTACACCGACGCATTGGCCTTGTTCTCACGCAGCGCGTCGCAATCCACGCTGAACCGGCAATTGCTCAACGCGGTACCGCTGGAGGCCGTGAAGCTGGATATGGATGCTTCGGGCAATCTATTGCTGGCCGCTGAGGCGCAACAGAACGCGACCACGGACCTAGTGGCATACCGAGGCACTGCGGGCGCTGGGCTGGGCGCACAAGAAGTGCTCGACACACGTAGTGCTGCCGCTTCGTTCATGACGGCCAAGGTCGGGATCAATGGGCAGCAAGTCGTGGTGTGGCAGCAAAGCGATGGGTCGGCCACCTCGGTTTGGGCGGCGACGAGCGCGACCGCCACGGGGAGTTGGGCCGTGCAAAGCCTCGGCGCTCTGCGCACTTTCGGGTTTGAGGCTTTGACCGTTGCTGACAACGGCGACGCGCTGCTTCTCAACCGCTATGAAGGCTGGCGGTGGGGCTGGGGAGGAGGTGCCTGGGTGGCGCTGAGCAATCTGCCGGCCAACACGCCCACATCAGTCTTTCTCGACTGTGCCCATGCCCGCAACGGCAACTTCCTTTGCGTTGCCGCAGACGCGTTCGGGGAAGGCAATACCGGCCGCTGGGCCACATACGACGCCAGCCGCAACGTCATGGTGCAACCTTTGGCGTCGACCGCTTCAGGCTACGTGTTGGGGGTCAACACAATCAACCGAGGTGTCGGTTACGAACAACCGCCGCTGCTGTCCGTGAATGGGATCGGAGCAACGACCATGCTCAACACGTACGACGTGCTGCCGTCGCAGACGGTGCCCGCTGGCGACGCGCGAACTGTAAAAAGCTTGTGGGGCATTTATCTAAAGTAGTTGCTACTACCAAGTCAGGTTTGTAATCGCGAAAAGGCCCGCTGCAGTGCGGGCCTTCTTTACATTCCGGGCGGCCGTGTACGCTCTCGGCAAAGAACGGTCTGGAGGACTTTCCGGTGAGGATGCGCAGTGGCTACGAGGCCGGAACCATCGGCGCGCGGCTCGGGGCTGCGGTTGCTGGTCTTCTGCTGTTGACAGGTGCAGGGCCGGCGCCTGCACAGCCTCGCGGTCAAGCGCCTTCCTCGGAAGTTGTATCGCCGCGACTCGTTGTGCAATCAGGCCCTCGCAATCCGGTCGGCTTGGCGATCGCGTTGTCACCCGACAAACAACTCGTCGCCACTGCCGGCGGCGAGCGCAGTGCTGCCTACATCTGGCAGGCCGAAACCGGGCGGTTGCTGTGCACACTGAAGGCCGACGTGGACCGGGACATGTCTTTCTTGATGCAGGGTCTGCCGCGCATGACCTTCTCCGCCGACGGTGGCCAGCTGGCCACCGCCAACGAACGCCAGGTCATGCTCTGGGACGTTCGACGCTGCACGTCGCGTCGCACTCTGCCCAGCCGTGACGGTGGCTCCGCCTTCAGCGGCCTCGTGACTCTGCCCGATGGGCAGGTGCTGGCGTCCACCGACGGTGGCACCCTCTACAAGGGCGACTTGTTTGGTTCGAGTGGGGCGCTGCAGCCTGTGCCCAAAGCGCCGCACCGCAGCGACATGCTCCTAGGTGTTAGCCGGGATGGGAAACAGGTGCTGACGCGTGGTCGCAACGACAGCCGTGGCGGCCCATTCGTTCCGAGCGAGCTGCGTGTGGTCGACCTGCAAACGGGCGCGGTCGAAGAGCTGGCGAAGTACCGTGGTGCTTCTACGGCGTCTGACGGCTTCGCGGCGATGCAGCCGGGCAGCGCGGCCATCTCGCGCAGCGGGCGTTGGGTGATCGAATCGCGTCAGGGGTTCGCGACGATCTACGACCGGCAGGCCCGCGCAGTGGCCGGCCGGGTGCAACTGGCAGCGCCAGCCGCAGGCACAACAGACCCAACGTCAAACACCGCGGGGCCGCACGCCGCGCCGCCGGAGGAGCTTCAGCCGCGGATGGCTGAGGGACTGAAGAAGTTGCCGCCGTCGGCCTTCCGCACAGAACTCGAGGAGCAGATGAAGTCCCTGTCGGCCGCTGTGGCGCAGGCCAAGCGCGCCGCGCGGGATGGCCAAGCCGGGCCACCCGGATGGATCGGCTTCTCGGACAACGAGGACCGTGTCTATTTGTGGAAGAACCCTGGGGCAGGTGCATCGAGTGCAGCGCCGAACAGCCCTGACCAAGCGCCCATCATTGAAGTCCGCAGCGTTCCGGATTTGGCGCTCGTCAACAGGGCTGCGATCCGCGACCCTTCCGCAGTGAACCGCGGCGCCGCAGGTGTCGCGGTGAGTTTTGCAAGCGCCCGTGATGGCACCGCGTTGGCGGTGTCGCTGATCACCGGCGACATGGCCGGCGGCCGCACCGGCATGGTGGACCTGACGCAACTGCCGACTCAGGCGGTCGTGCGTGCATGGAAACCCACAGGCAGCGGCCCCGGACGCCTGGCTTGGACGCCCGATGGGCATCTTGTCGCCGTGCATGGCGGTGCGGTGGGTGGTGGAGCCACCGCCAGCCTGGCTGGTCGCGCAACTGCGCTTGGCCCGATTTCCGGTGTGCCAAATGCGCAGAACCTGACGGTGCGCTGGTCGCTCGACAGCGGCGAGGTTGCGACCCAGAGTACTGTCACGACGGACATCCTGCCGTTTGCAATCTCCAGTGGTGGGCGGTTCGCTGCAATGCTGAAGTCGAGTGCACGAGGCGCCAAGTCTGCGTCTACAGGCTATCGCTTGGAGGTTGTGGACACCCAGACCCGACTGGCTGCCTTCGAGTCGGTTCTCCAGGGGCTTGAAGTGTCACAGGTCCCCGCGTTCGAAGGCCTTGCCGTGACGCCCGATGGCCGACGCGTGGCGGTGCTGAACGGTCTGCCTTCAAGCGGTCCAGCGCGTCAGCACCTGCGGCTGTATGACAGTGCCACGGGCCGGCTGTTGGCGCAACAGACGTTGCCGCTGCGCGCTGCCGAGTACAACCTCATGCAGCCGAAGATGCGTTTCACGTCTGAAGGGAAGGTCCTTCTCGTGGTTGGAGACCGCGCTGCCGGTGAGTTGTTGCGGATCGAGGTGTCAGACGTTGGGTTCCTGAAGACCAACGCACTGAAGACGGGCACCGGCCTCGTGGACGTTGTCGGCGACGGCCCATTGCGGCTTCTGGTGCGCGGAGCGCGCTCCGCGGGCCCCGCTGCGGCCGAAGGCATGGACGTGATTGCATTGCCGGGCGACGAGGACGATCTGGTGGCGTTGAATGCGGCTGGCACAAAACTGGCTGTGGCGCACGAAGATGGCAGCGTGCAGGTGCTGGATGTTGTCCCCGGTGGACTTAGGGGCACGGCCGCACGCCTGCCGGGGCATGTCGCCAAAGTAGTGGCGCTCGCGTTCTCTCCCGATGGCCGGCGGCTGGCCAGCAGCGATGAACAGGGCACCACCATCGTTAGGGATGTTGCCAGCGGAACGATCCTGGCCAGCCTGTTCGCCTTCACGGATGGCAGTTGGGCTGTGGTTGATCCGCAGGGTCGCTTTGACACCAACCAGCTTGAAGATCTGGAGTACCTGCATTGGGTCATGCCCGACGATCCGCTGCGCGCGCTGCCGCTGGACATCTTCATGCGAGAGTACTTCTCGCCGGGGCTGCTGGCTCGGGTGATGCGAGGCAACGCGCTGCCGGACGTGCGTCCGATCTCAGCGCTCAATCGCGCCCAACCGGTGCTGCGCATTACCGGGATCACGCCTTCGCGCTCCGATCCGCGCCGAGTGGACGTGGCCGTCGAAGCCGAAGGTCGGACCGATCTGGCAGGTCGGCCCGGCGGGGTTGCCGATGTGCGCCTTTTCCGCGATGGGCGTTTGGTGGGCTACCCACAGCGTGCGGGCGAGCTGTTGAAACTGGATCCGAAGACACAGCGGGTCAGCACCACTTTTCGAGACATCCGTCTGCCGCAGGGTGCCGACTCGGTGGTGTTCAGCGCCTATGCCTTCAACGCCGACCGGGTGAAGGGTGCGACCGTCCGCAGCGAGTTTCGCGTGCCGCCTGGCAGCCGATCGACGCAGAAGGGCAAGGCCTACCTGATCGCCATCGGCGTGAACCGCTACGACAACCCGGCGTTCAACCTGCGTTTTGCGGCACAGGATGCGCGCCTGGTTGCCGATGCTTTGTCCGCTCGTTTGGCGAGCGCCCAGGGCCATCGCGAGGTCGTGCCCGTGACACTCGTTTCAGACGGGGAGCGCGCGCGCGATGCCACCAAGGCCCGCGTTCGCGCCGTGCTGGCAGTGCTGGCGGGCCAGCCGGCTGATCGCGCTGAGTTGGCCGGCATCGCCAACGCAGGGCGGCTGGAGGCGGCCACACCTGACGATCTCGTTATCGTGACGTTCGCTGGCCACGGTCATGCGGACGAGCGAGGCGTCTTCTACCTGTTGCCGCAGGACATCGGTAACGGCAGCTCGCGGCAGGCTACGCCGCAGGTTCTGGCTCAGTCGATCAGCAGCGATGAACTGGAAGTGTGGTTGCGCGACATCGATGCTGGGGAAACGGCGTTGGTCATCGATGCTTGTCAGTCCGCCGCGTCGGTTGAAGGCGACGGCTTCAAGCCCGGGCCGCTGGGCAGCCGCGGCCTCGGTCAGTTGGCGTACGACAAAGGGATGCGCATTCTTGCGGCGTCGCAGGCCGACGACGAGGCGCGCGAGCCTGTTGGGCTTCGGCACGGCCTGCTCACCTATGCACTCATGCGCGACGGCATCGAGGCGCGTCGGGCTGATTTCAAGCCCGCAGACAAGCGCATCCTGTTGGCCGAGTGGCTGGGCTTCGGCGTGCAAGCCGTGCCGCGCTTGCAGCGCGAGCTTGCCAGCGGTGACCGGGCGCCGGACGGCAGCGGGCGACCGGCCGTTCGGGCTGGCAGCGCCGTGGCACGCATCCAGCAGCCGCGTCTGTTCGACTTCTCTCGCACCGGCGACGGGCCAGCTCTCGAGGTCTTGCGCTGATCAGCGCGCGCCTGCTGATGGGGCGCGTGCCAGCTCGATGCCAAACATCGTCATGCGG
>JANOEG010000187.1:0-3155 GCA_031413095.1 Burkholderiales bacterium
AGCTTCAGCAGCGCCTGCTGAACGCCCTCGCCCGACACGTCGCGCGTGATGCTCGGGTTGTCGGCCTTGCGGCTGATCTTGTCGATCTCGTCGATGTAGACGATGCCGCGCTGCGCGCGCTCGACGTCGTAGTTGCAGTTCTGCAGCAGCTTCTGGATGATGTTCTCGACGTCCTCGCCGACGTAGCCGGCTTCGGTCAGCGTCGTTGCATCCGAGATGACGAAGGGCACGTTGAGCAGCCGCGCTAGCGTTTGTGCGAGCAGCGTCTTGCCGGAACCCGTAGGCCCGATCAAGAGGATGTTGCTCTTCGACAGCTCCACTTCATCCTTGCCGCCCATGTTCTTAAGGCGTTTGTAGTGGTTGTAAACCGCCACTGATAGCGTGCGCTTGGCCGGGTCTTGCCCGATCACGTACTGATCGAGGATGTTCTTGATTTCGAGCGGGGTCGGCAGATCCGACTTCGCGGTCTTCGCAGCCGGGCTGTCGGCAGGGACCTCATCGCGGATGATGTCATTGCACAGCTCGATGCACTCATCGCAGATGAACACCGAGGGGCCGGCGATCAGTTTCTTGACCTCATGCTGCGACTTGCCGCAGAACGAGCAGTACAGAACCTTTTCGCTGGAGCCGCCTTTTTTCTCGGGCATGGATGCGCCTCGTAAACCGTCAGCCGATGATAGTGCAAGGCAATGGGTCGTCCAGGCGCTGAGAAACAGCCCTTTTCGTGGCGCGGATCACAACTTCGTGTCGGCCGGTGTCGCGCTTTGCACTCAACGCTTTTCGATCACCTGGTCAATCAGGCCGTAGTCCTTGGCCTCGGGCGCGGACATGAAGTAGTCGCGCTCACTGTCGGACTTGATCTTGTCCAGGCCCTGGCCGGTGCGATCGGCCAGGATCGTGTTCAGGGTTTCACGCAGACGCAGGATCTCGCGCGCCTGGATTTCAATGTCGCTGGCCTGGCCCTGTGCGCCGCCAGACGGCTGGTGAATCATGATGCGCGAATTCGGCAGTGCCAGACGCTTGCCTTTGGTGCCCGCGGCCAGCAGGAATGCGCCCATGCTCGCCGCCATGCCCATGCACAGCGTCGAGACATCGGGCTTGATGAACTGCATCGTGTCGTAAACCGACAAGCCGGCGGAAACACTTCCGCCCGGCGAGTTGATGTACAGGAAGATTTCCTTGTCCGGGTTCTCGCTCTCGAGGAACAACATTTGCGCGACGACCACGTTGGCCGTCTGATCGTTGACCGGGCCGACGAGAAAGACGATGCGCTCACGCAGCAGACGCGAGTAGATGTCGTAAGCGCGCTCGCCGCGGCCCGACGTTTCGATGACCATCGGCACGAGGCCGAGTGCTTGGGTGTCGAGTGCGCTCATCGAGAGTCTTTCGTGTGGTGGCTATCAGGCCGTCATCAGATCATCGAACGGTAGCGCTTTGTCGGTGACCTTGGCTTGGCCAAGTACATGCGCCGTGACATTGCTCTCGATCACGATCGCCTCGACCTCGGCCATGCGCTGGCGGTCGCTCAGGTACCAGCGCATCACCTCGGCTGGCTTCTCGTAGCTCTGGCTCATCTCTTCGATGTGGGCCTGCAACTGCTCGGGCTTGGCCTGCAGGTTGCTGGTGCGCACAAGTTCGGCTACGACGAGACCCAGGCGCACACGGCGCTCGGCTTGGTCCTTGAACAGTTCGGGCGGGATCGGTGCCTTCTCGGCATCCTTCACGCCGCGCTGCTTCAAGTCGGCGCGGGCCGACTCGATCATGCGCTCGGTTTCGCCTTCGACCAGCGCGGTCGGCACGTCCAGTTCGGCAGCGCCGACGAGCGCGTCCATCACCGCAGCCTTGTTGCGCGAGAGTACGCGGAACTTGACTTCGCGCTCCAGATTCTTCTTCACATCGGCGCGCAGCGCATCGACCGTCGCGTCCTTGATGCCCAGCGTCTTGACGAAGGCTTCGTTGACTTCGGGCAGGTGCTGGGCTTCGATCTTCTTCATCGTCACCAGGAAGTCAGCTTCCTTGCCGGCGACATCCTGGCCTTGATAGTCGGCGGGAAACGCGACAGGAAAGGTCTTGTTGTCGCCGGCCTTCATGCCGCGCACGCCTTGGTCGAACTGCGGCAACATCTGGCCTTCGCCGACGATGAACTGGAACGCATCGGCCTTGCCGCCGGAAAACGGCTCGCCGTCGATCTTGCCTTCGAAGTCGATCGTCACGCGGTCGGTTTCGGCCGCGCCTTCGCTGCCCGGCCGCTGCTGGAACGTGCGGCGCTGCTTGCGCAGGATGTCCACCGTCTTGTCGATCGCCGCTTCGGTCACTTCGGTCGAGACGCGCTCGACCGACACCGCCGACAGGTCACCGATCTTGATTTCCGGATAGACCTCGAAGGTGGCGTCGAAGGCCATCTGCCCTTCGGCCGACTCGTCCTTCTGCGTGATCTTGGGCATGCCGGCGACGCGCAGCTTGGCCTCGTTGGCGGCGGAGTTGAACGCCTCGCCGACCTTGTCGTTCATGACCTCGTACTGCACCGTGTAGCCGAAGCGCTGCGCGACGACGCTCATCGGCACCTTGCCGGGTCGAAAGCCATCGGCCTTGGCGGTGCGTGCGATCTTTTTCAACCGGGTTTGCACTTCGCCAGCGATGGTGTCCATCGGCAGGGTCAACGTGATGCGGCGTTGCAGCTTTTCGAGAGTTTCAACTTGGACCGTCATGGCAATGCTCTTGGAAAGATCAAGGGGAAGTCGTGGTGCGCGGGGGGGGACTCGAACCCCCACGCCGGTGAGGGCGTCAGGACCTAAACCTGGTGCGTCTACCAATTTCGCCACCCGCGCGGTTTGGTGGCGCCGAGCACGTGAGTTTAGCTTGCCGCTTCGACCGGCTTCTTGACGCGGAACCAGGCCGCATAAAGAGCCGGCAGCGCGAGCAGCGTCAGCGCCGTCGCCACCACCAGCCCGCCCATGATGGCCACCGCCATTGGCCCCCAGAACACACTGCGCGACAGCGGGATCATCGCCAGCACCGCGGCAGCCGCTGTCAGCACGATTGGCCGAAAACGCCGCACCGCAGACTCGACGATCGCCGTCCACGTTGGCACGCCCTTCTTGCGGTCCTGTTCGATCTGGTCGATCAGGATCACCGAGTTGCGCATGATCATTCCT
>JANOEG010000188.1:0-3627 GCA_031413095.1 Burkholderiales bacterium
AACGTGATCAACCTGCCCCTGTTGGAGTATCTAAATCGGTCGCTAAGCATGCCCCTGTTCCTACCCCTGTTCTCGCCCAGGCGCTGCGCTTCCTCGAGCGCGAAAAGCCGGTCCTGCTCGACTGGCTGCCGTGGAGCCATACCTTCGGCGGCAACCACAACGTCAACATGGTGCTGCGCAATGGCGGCACGATGTACATCGACGATGGCAAGCCGCTACCGGGTGCGATCGACAAGACACTCGCCCACTTGCGCGAGGTGCAGCCGACGGTGTACTTCAACGTGCCGCGCGGCTACGAGATGATGCTGCCGACGCTCGAAGCCGATGCCGAGCTCGCACGCCGCTTCTTCGGCCCCTTGAAGATGGTCTTCTACGCCGGCGCCGGCATGCCCGACGCCACGTGGAAGCGGCTCGAAGCGGTGGCTGCCAAGGTGCGCAGCGAGCCGCTGTGGCTGACGACGAGCTGGGGCTCGACCGAGACCTCGCCGGCCATCACCTTCGCCAACTGGAAGCTCGACCGCCCGGGCGTGATCGGCCTGCCGCTGCCGGGCGCTGTGGTCAAGTTCCTGCCCAACGGCGGCAAGCTGGAGATGCGCGTCAAGGGCGACCACATCTTCCCCGGCTACCGCGACAACGCCGCCGCCACCAAAGACGCTTTCGACGAAGACGGCTTCTACAAGATCGGTGACGCCGGCTATCTGCTCGACGAGAGCGAAATCAACTCAGGCATCGTCTTCAACGGCCGCGTCGCCGAAGACTTCAAGCTCACCAGCGGCACCTGGGTCTCTGTGGGCACGCTGCGGGTGCATGTGGTGAATGCGCTCGCGCCGCTGGCCACCGACGTCGTCATCACCGGCCACGACCGCAGCGAGATCGGCGCGCTGGTCTTCGTGACCGATGCCGCGCGGGCGCTGCCGGCCGACACGTTGGCCGAGCACATCCGCGCCGGCCTGCGGGCGATGAAAGCCCAGGGCGGCGGCTCGTCGCAAACGCCCACACGCGCGCTGGTGCTGCCCGACACGCCCAACATGGCGGCCGGTGAGATCACCGACAAGGGCTACATCAACCAGCGCCTGACACTGCAGCGCCGCGCTGCCGACGTGCAAGCGCTGTACGCTGCGCCAGCGGAAGCATGCGTCATCCGCCCTTAATCAATCGCGCTAGGAGCCCCATGACACTCGAACCCCTGAACGCCCCGAGCGGCCCGCTGGCCGCGCTGCCGCTGCTCAAACTCGAGCGCGCCGGCCCTGTGCTGCACATCCGCCTGGCCCGCCCGGCCAAGCGCAACTCGATCAGCGACGAGTTGCTCGGGCAGTTGCACACCGTCTTCGTCAACCTGCCCAAGGACATCCGCGTCGCGATGCTCAGTGGCGAGGGTGAACATTTCTGCGCCGGCCTCGACCTCTCCGAAGTCAGCGAACGCACCGTCGCCGAAGGCATGTCGCATTCGCGCGCCTGGCATGCCTGTTTCGACGCCATTCAATACGGCCCGGTGCCGGTGATCGCGGTGCTGCATGGCGCCGTCGTCGGCGGCGGGCTCGAGCTGGCCTCGTCCGCGCACATCCGCGTTGCCGAAGCGTCCACCTTTTACGGCCTGCCCGAAGGCACGCGCGGCATCTTTCTTGGCGGCGGCGGCTCGGTGCGCATCACGCGCCTGATCGGCGCGGCGCGCGTCACCGACATGATGCTCACCGGCCGCGTTGTTGACGCCACCGAGGGTGAGCGCCTGGGCTTCGCGCAGTACCTCGTGGCCGACGGCCAGGGCCTGGCCCGCGCGCTGGAGTTGGCGCAGAAGATCGCCGCCAACGCGCCGCTGTCCAACTATGCGATCACGCAGGCGCTGCCGCGCATCGCCGACCTGCCGGCCGCCGATGGCCTGTTCATGGAGTCGCTGATCTCGTCGATCGCGCAGGGCGACGAAGCGGCCAAGGAGCGCGTGCGCGCCTTCCTCGAAAAGCGCGCGCACAAGGTGACGAAAGGCTGAGGGACCGTGCCATGAACACCGCCGACCTGATCGCCATCGACACGCACACCCACCTCGAGGTGTCGTGCCGCAACCCCTTCGACAACTACGGCGAAGAGTTCGACCGCGCCGCCGACAAGTACTTCAAGTCGAGTCGCCGCCCAACGATGCAGGAGACGATCGACTTCTACCGCGAAAAGAAAATCGGCTTTGTCAACTTCACCGTCGATGCCGAGTCGCAGCAGGGCCGCCGCCGCATCCCCAACGAAGAGATCGCCGAAGCGGCGCTGGCCAACCCGGACATCATGATTGCGTTCGGCAGCATCGACCCGCACAAAGGGAAGATGGGCGGCAGAGAAGCGCGCAAGCTGGTGGAAGAACTCGGCGTCAAGGGCTTCAAGTTCCACCCGACCGTGCAGGGCTTCGAGCCGGCGGACAAGATGGCCTGGCCGATCTATGAGGTCATCAACGAGCACAAGCTGCCGGCCGTGTTCCACAGCGGCCACTCGGGCATCGGCAGCGGCATGCGTTGCGGTGGCGGCCTGCGCCTGCAGAACAGCAACCCGATGCTGCTCGAAGACGTGGCGATTGCCTTCCCCGACATGCAGATCGTGATCGCGCACCCGAGCTGGCCGTGGCAGGACGAAGCGATTTCACTGGCGATGCACAAGCCCAACATCTGGATCGATCTCTCGGGCTGGAGCCCGAAGTACTTTCCGCCGCAACTGGTGCAGTACGCCAACACGTTGCTCAAGGACCGCATCCTGTTCGGCAGCGACTACCCGCTGATCACGCCCGACCGTTGGATGGCCGACTTCGAGGAAGCGGGGTTCAAAGACACGGTCAAGCCGTTGATCCTGAAACAAAACGCGATGCGGCTGTTGAAGCTCGGCGAATCGCCAGCCGAAGTTGCAGCACCTGCGGCGTGACACCGAGCGGCGCCAGCGGGTTCTGGTCAGCTGATCGTCATCAGGCTGGCATTCCCGCCCGCCGCCGCCGTGTTGATGCTCAATGCTCGTTCGATCACGAGCCGCTCCAGCGGGACGCGGCCCTCGCCGGCGGGCAGGCCGGTGAGCCCCACGATGGGCCCGGTGCGCGTGGCCAGGGTCTCGGCCGTGGCCAGCCACGCGGCCGGGCTGCCATGGTGCAGAGCCGCATCGAACGACACCGCAGACACCCACCCGTCCTGCGCCAGGCTGACCTGCACGCGCACCGCGGCAGGCAAACGCACGAACCGCGCAGACGCGGTTGCCGGCCAGACCGCGTGGCTGCCCACGGCCAGCACGGCGGCGAGCTGCGCAAGGCGGTCGGCATCGTCGCCGGGATATTCGTCCACCAGGCACAACACGGCATCACGCGGACGAACGCCATATAAATTGGTCTCGCCGGTCGGCCCCGGCAGAGCGATCCACGGGCCCACCGGCGACTCGGCTGCCGCCTGGTCGCATATGGCCGCCAACAGGCCAAGGCCTTTGTTCTGTGCCCAGGCGCGCAGGGCCGCCAGTGCTTCGCCCGATGGCACGCCCTCCCCGCTCGCGGCCACGCCACGCCGGGGCACCGGCGCCGCGCTGGCGTTGTGCGCCACGGCGTGGCGCGCCGCCTGTACCGGCCGTGCGGCCAGCAGGCGCAGCAGGTACAGCGGACCCCCAGCCTTCGGGCCGGTG
>JANOEG010000189.1:0-2559 GCA_031413095.1 Burkholderiales bacterium
TGCCGGCCGCGAGTTGCAGCGTGCCGCAGATGAAATCGCTGGCCGGCGTGGCGGCGTAGGTCAGGCCCTTGGCCTTCAGCTTCTCGCCGGGCGAGAGCACGTTGGCGATCGGCGCCGAACCCGACTTGACGATCGAGCCCATCGCCTTCTCGACAATGTTGGACAGGCCGCCCTTCTTGTTGCCGGGTGTCGTGTTGGCGCTGCGATCGACGCTGCCGCGCTGCAGGTAGGTGTCGTACCACGCCATCTCGTCGATCATGCGTTGCGCCACTTCGGGTGTGGTGGCGCGCGAGGTCAACTGATCGATGCCGTCGCGGACCTCGGTGGTTTCCGAGAACATCACGCTCGCGCCGGCGCGCACCAGCAGGTCGGTGCAGAAGCCGACCGCCGGATTCGCGGTCACGCCGGAGAAGGCGTCGCTGCCGCCGCACTGCACGCCGACGACGAGCTCGCTCGCCGGCACGGTTTCGCGCTGTCGCGCGTTCAGCCGCTCGAGATGCTCCTCGGCGGTGGCCATGATCGATTCGATCATCGACATGAAGCCGACATGCTTGTCGTCTTGCAGGCAGACCACGTCGAGCTTGGCCTCTTCGCTCGCGCCCACGTCGGCGACGTTGCGCTCGTCGACGATGGCGAAGGTTCCCGGCGGCAGCAGGCGTTCGGGCTGCAGCTTCTCGCAGCCGAGGCTCACCACCATCACCTCGCCGCCGAAGTTCGGGTTCAGGCTGATGTTGCGCAGCGTGCGGATCGGGATCTCGGCGCCCGGTGCGTCGATGGCCACGCCACAGCCGTAGGTGTGCTCCAGGCCGACCACGTCGTCGACGTTGGGGAACTTCGGCAGCAACTCGGCCTTGATGCGCTGCACCGCGAAGTCGAGCACGCCGGCCACGCATTGCACCGTCGTCGTGATGGCCAGGATGTTGCGCGTGCCGACCGTGCCATCCGCGTTGCGAAAACCTTCGAAGGTGTGGCCGGTGAGCGCGGGCAGCGATGGTGGTTTGACGGTCGACATCGGCAAGCCGTCGAGCCCGCGTGCGTCGGGCATCTTCAGCAGGCGCTCGTGGACCCAGCTGCCGGCCGCGATGTCGTTCAGCGCATAGCCGATCGGGATGCCGTAGCGCAGCACTGGCGCATCGGCCGCAATGTCGGACAGCGCCACCTTGTGGCCCTGGGGCACGCGATCGCGCAGCTTCAGGCCCGAAGGCAGCACCGCACCGGGCGGCAGGCCGCCGTCGTTGGCCACGATGGCGACGTTGTCGCGCTCGTGCATGCGGATCGTCAGCGGTGACATCACCGTCTCCATGGTCAAGCGCGTTTACCGATCTCGGCCGTGTCGCGCGTCCAGGCCGTGGCTTGTTCGCTGAGTGTGACGCCCAGCCCTGGCCGCGTCGGCACGAGCATGCGCCCGTCCTTGATCTCGAGTCGCTCGTTGAACAGCGGTTCCAGCCAATCGAAGTGTTCGACCCAAGGCTCGCGCGGGTAGGCGGCGCCGAGATGCACGTGCAGCTCCATCGCGAAGTGCGGGCCGAGCATCAGCCCGGCCTGGTCGGCCTGCGCAGCGACCTTGAGGAACGGCGTGATGCCGCCCAGTCGCGGCGCGTCCGGCATCAGGTAGTCGGCGGCGCGGTGACGGATCAGGTCGGCATGCTCGGCAGCGCTGGTGAGCATCTCGCCGGTGGCGATCGGCGTGTCGAACATCGCCGCCAGCGCGGCGTGACCTTCATGGTCGTAGGCGTCGAGCGGCTCTTCGATCCACACCAGGTTGAACGCTTCGAAGGCGCGGCACATGCGCTGCGCGGTCGGCCGGTCCCACTGCTGGTTGGCGTCGACCATCAGCGGCACGGCAGCGCCGAGGTGCTCGCGCACGGCGGCGACACGCTTCATGTCGAGCGCGCGGTCGGGTTGCCCGACCTTCAACTTGATGCCGCCGATGCCGCGTTCGATCGACGCCGCCGCGTTGACCAGCAGCTGATCGAGCGGCGTGTGCAGGAACCCGCCGGAGGTGTTGTAGCAGCGCACCGAGTCGCGGTGGGCGCCGAGCAGCTTGGCCAGCGACAGGCCAGCGCGTTTGGCCTTCAGGTCCCACAGCGCGACGTCGAAGGCGCCGATGGCCTGCGTGCCCAGGCCACTGCGGCCCACCGACGCGCCGGCCCAGCACAGCTTGTCCCACAAGCGCGCGATGTCGCTCGGGTCTTCGCCGATCAATGCCGGGGCGATCTCCTTGGCATGCGCGAACTGCCCGGGGCCGCCGGCGCGCTTGGCGTAGGAAAAGCCGAGGCCGCTGTGGCCGTCGGTGGTTTCGACCTCCGCGAACAGCATCGCGATCTCGGTCATCGGCTTCTGGCGGCCGGTCAGCACCTTGGCGTCGCTGATCGGCGTGGCCAGCGGCAGGTAGCACGACGAGATGCGCAGCCAGGCGATGCGGTCGTTGGCGATCGGGGTCGTGGTCATCAACGTGTCGATGCTCGCCTGGTCAGTGGGCGGCGCTGCGTGAGGACGAGGGCTGAGACAAACGTGTACTTCTTGGAATCATGATCTGATTGTCTGTCAAAGTGGAAC
>JANOEG010000190.1:0-1857 GCA_031413095.1 Burkholderiales bacterium
GCGAAGCAGCGCGCGCAAGTGGCGGCAATCATCACGCGCACCGAACGGCCGCTGACCGTGTTGCCGGGCGCCGGGTCGGCGCCCTACCTGCTGCTGCGCGTCACCGGCCCCGGCGCGTCGCACGGCCGCATGGCGATGGAAGCGCTCGGCGCCACCGATGGTGCGCGCGCGGTGTCAGCGCTGAACTGCGACCGCGTGCACGCCGCCGCCGGCCGCGGCATCTGCCTCGAAGCGAAGCGCGGTGTGATCACGACCTACCACGCGCACCTGTTCGACAGCAGCTTGCGCACCACCGCGAGCTTCGACCTCGCCGGTGCACCCAGCCGCGCCCGCATGTCGGCCGATGGCACGCTCGCCGCCACAACCGTCTTCGTGTCCGGGCATGCGTACTCGGCGCCGGGCTTTTCCACACGCACGTCAATCATCGATGTACCGACGGGACGGCTGCTTGCTGCCGACCTTGAAGCCTTCGCCATCATCAAGGACGGACAACCCTTCAAGGCCGCTGACTTCAACTTCTGGGGCGTCACCTTCACGCCGGACAGCAAAGGCTTCTACGCCACGCTGCAAACCAGCGGCCAGCAGTGGCTGGTGCAAGGTGACATCGCGCAGCAGCGCATGACGGTCATCGTGCCGAACGTCGAATGTCCCTCGCTGTCACCCGACGGCCAACGCATTGCCTTCAAGCGGCGCATCACCCCGCCACCGCAAGGCCGTCTGGTCTGGCAATTGGTGGTGCGTGAACTCACCAGCGGCCAAGAGACTGTACTGGCCCGCGAGACCCGCAACGTCGACGATCAGGTGGAATGGGTCGACGACCGTGAGATCGCGTACTCGCTGCCAGACGACACGGCGCCAGCGGCGACCAACAGTTGGGCGCTGGCGATCGACGGCCAGAGTGCACCGCGCTTGCTGGCACCGCTGGCCTACTCGCCGGCCGTCGTCCGTCAATGAGGCCCCAAGCTCGCTGCGCTCGCGTCCCCCGAGGGGAGCGTCAGTGTCTTGGGGCGGCCCGGCGCCACTGACCGATGGAGCACTCGACAGCCTGGCTGACGACCAGCCTGATCTACCTCGCCGCTGCCGTGATCGCGGTGCCACTGGCGCGTGCGCTCGGCCTCGGTTCGATCATCGGCTACCTCGGCGCCGGCATCGCCATCGGCCCTTGGGGTCTGAAGCTCGTCACCGACGCGCAGACGATTTTGTCGGTGGCAGAGTTCGGCGTCGTGCTGATGCTGTTCCTGGTCGGCCTCGAACTCGAGCCGCGGCGCCTGTGGGCCATGCGGCGGCCGATCTTCGGCTGGGGCAGCGTGCAGGTCGGCGCGAGTGCGGCGTTGATGGCCGGCGCGGCGCTGCTGTTCGGCGTGCCGTGGCCGCTGGCATTGGCCTGTGCGCTCGGCCTGGCGATGTCGTCCACCGCGATCGGCCTCGCGGTGCTCGCCGAGCGCAAGGCCATGCCGACCAACGCCGGCCAAGGCGTGCTCAGCGTCGCGCTGTTCCAGGACGTGTCGGCCATTCCGATCCTGGCCTTGTTGCCCCTGCTCGCCCCCGCCGCGGCCGATGCAGCCGGCGGCGGGTGGTGGGGCGCCGCCAAGGCGGTGGCCGTGATTGCAGGGCTGCTGCTCGGCGGCCGTTTGCTGCTGCGTCCGGCCTTGCGCTGGATTGCCGGCAGCAAGACGCCGGAGGTCTTCACCGCCGCGGCTTTGCTGCTCGTCGTCGCCACCGCAGCGCTGATGCACGCCGTCGGTTTGTCGATGGCGCTCGGCGCCTTTCTCGCCGGCGTGCTGCTCGCCGAGAGCGAGTACCGGCGCGAGCTGGAGACCGATCTCGAACCGTTCAAGGGCCTGCTGCTCGGCCTGT
>JANOEG010000191.1:0-8311 GCA_031413095.1 Burkholderiales bacterium
GCCGGCTGGTAGCTGACCTTGATTTCGGCGAGCTGCTGCGCCGAGGCGAAGCCGCCCACGAGCAATGAGGTGGCGAAAACGGCGGCGCGCAAGTGGTACTTCATGGCAGGTCTCCGTGGTGGGTCGGTTGTTGAATCAATGCTCGTCGCCGAGCTGCTGCTCGCGCAACAGCTTCCAGACGTGGGTGCGCAGATGCACGAAGCTCGGCAGGTCCATCACGTCCTCGATGCGCTTGTGCTGGTCCCAATCCTCGGCTTCGCGGATGGTTTTCACGTCGATGATTTCGCGGATCGTGCCCGGCCGGCGCGACATGACGACGATGCGGTCCGCCAGGTACACCGCCTCCTCGACGGCATGCGTGATGAACAGCACCGTGCGCGGATTCTTGCGCGCGAGGCGCACCAGCTCTTCCTGCATGACGACACGCGTCTGCGCATCGAGCGCGCCGAAGGGCTCGTCCATCAGCAGTACCTTCGGGTCGAGCACATAGGCGCGCGCGATCGCCACGCGCTGCTGCATGCCGCCCGACAGTTGGTGCGGATACGCCTGCTCGTAGCCGCCAAGACCCATCAACGCGATGATCTGGTCGATGCGCCGCTTGCGCTCAGGCGCATCGACCGACAGCGAATGCAAGCCGAACTCGATGTTGTCCCAGACCGTCTTCCATGGGAACAGCGCGAAGGCCTGGAAGACCACTGCGCGGTCGGGGCCGGGCTTGGTGACGACTTCGCCATCGACACGGACCTGCCCGCCGGTCGGATGCTCCAGGCCCGCGGCCATGCGCAGGCACGTCGTCTTGCCGCAGCCCGACGGGCCGACGATGGCAACGAACTCGCGGTCCTTGACCTCGAGGTTGATGTCCTGCAAGGCGACGAAGGCCTTGCCGTTCTGGTGGAACACGCGCTGCACGTTCTGAAATTCGATGATGGCCATGCGCTACCTATAAGCCTCTGCGCTTTTCGATGACAAGCTGCACGCGCCGCAAGGCGACATCGATGAGAAGGCCGACGATGCCGATGGCGACCATGCCGCACATCACCGTTGATGTGGACACCGCAGCCTGACCCTTGACCATCATGTTGCCGACGCCGCTGGCAGCCACGATCAGCTCGGCGCCGACCAGCGACTGCCAGCCGAGGCCCGCCGAGATGCGCAGACCGGCCACGATGGAAGGCACGGCCGCCGGCAACAGCACCTCGGTCATCGACCGCCACGCACTCGCACCCAGCATCTGCGCGGCCTCGATGTACTTGCGATCGACCTGCTTGGCGCCGCGGTAGGTGTTGATCAGCACGGGAGGGAAAGCGCCCATGAAGATGATCAGCACCGGCCCACCGATGCCGGTGCCGAACCACAGCGCGGCAAACGGCACCCAGGCGATCGGCGCAACGAAGCGCACGGCTTCGAAGGCCGGCGACACGATGCGGTCGACCCACTTGAACCACGCCATCAGCAAGCCCAGTGGAATGCCGACGACCACCGCCAGGCCGAAGCCCATCAGGAAGCGCTGCAGGCTCGCCAGCAAGTGCTCTTGCAGCGTGTGGCCCGCAAACGGTTCGACCATCAGTTGCACAAAGCGCGTGACAACTTCCCACGGCGCCGGCAAAAAAGTGCGTGAGGTGATGCCCGCCAGCGCAGCGAGAGTCCACAGCGCGAAGAAGCTCACGGCACCGGCGATGGACAAGCGCCAGAAGCGAGCGGGGTCCAGGCGCGGCTCGATCATGCGAGCACCTTCCACGGCATCACGCGCTGCTCGAGCCAGCCGAGCGCATGGGTCATCAGCCAGCCGCACAGCGCCACGCTGACCATGCCGACGAGGATCATGGCCGGGTAGATGTCCTGCGCCGCCTGGTTGAGGATCGTCCCCAGACCCGCCACCGCACCGACGAGTTCGGCGGCGACCAGCGTCGTCCACGACGCCTGCAGCGACAGGCGCAGGCCGGTGAAGATGCTAGGCAGCGCGCCCGGGATCAGCACCTCGCGCCAATAGCGCCAGCCTTTGACGTCGAGCATCGCCGCGGCTTCGAAAATCGGCCGATCGATCTGGCGCACACCGGTGTAGCTGTTGATGACCGACGGCACGAAGGCAGAGACGAAGATCACCATCATCTTGGCCGCGTCGCCAAGGCCGAGCCAGACGATGGCCAACGGGATCCACGCCAGCGGCGGGATCGGCCGCAGCATCAGGAAGATCGGGTTGATGAAGGCCTCGGCAGCGCGGCTCGCGCCCATCGCCAGGCCGATCACGACGCCGACGGACGAGGCGACGACGAAGCCCATCGTCACCAGCAGCACGCTGCGCAGCACATGCTCGTGCAGGCGGCCGTTGCTATAGCCCTCGATCGCGATCTGCTGCAAGGCCGAGCCGACTTCCACAGGGGTCGGGAACCGCGCCGGTGAAATGAAACCCGTGACCGCGGTCAGCACATGCCACAAGGCCAACACCGCCGCCAGCGCGAGCAGCGCCCCGCCGGCGCGCGCGAGCGGGGAACGGGGGAGGGATTGCGCAGTTGTCAGCATGGCTGTAAACGTTTTCAGTTTGGAGGCGAGCCACGCCAAGGTCAAGCGCTGGAGCGCGCTCGTTGGCTGGTGATTTCCCTATGGGCGACGCCGATCGCACCAATCGACAGGCACTGCAAACGAGTACATTGACGGCATGCCGCCGCGCGACTCACTGCCCACGATCGAAGACGTGGCCCGCCGTGCCGGCGTCTCCACCGCCACGGTCTCTCGCGTCCTGAACCAGACCGATGCCGTGCGCCCCGCGCCGCGCGCCCAGGTCGAGGCGGCAGTGGCCGCCCTGGGCTACGTGCCGAACGCAGGCGCGCGGACGATGAAGCTGCGCCGCAGCGGCACCATCGGCGCCGTCTTCCCGACGGTGGACAACGCGATCTTCGCCAAAGCCATCGACGCGCTGCAGCGCCGCTTGGCCGACGCCGGCCACCAACTGCTGATCGCCACCAGCGACTACGACCCGCGCATCGAAGAGCGTCAGGCGCTGACGTTGCTGGCCCGCGGCGTCGATGGCCTGCTGTTGTGCGGCTGCAGCCAGGGACCTGAGCTGGTCGAGCGCCTGCGTCAGCGCGCCATGCCTGTCGTGCATGTGATGAGCTGGCCGGCGCCGCCGGACCGCATCTGCGTCGGCTTCGACAACGCACGCGCGATGAAGCAGGCGGTGAAGTACCTGATCGACATGGGCCACCGCCGCATCGCCATGCTCGCCGGCATCACGCACGACAACGACCGCGCCGCGGCGCGCGTGCGCGGCCTGCGCGAGGCGCTGGCCGCGGCGCGCATCGCGCTGCCGGCGTCACGCCTGGTCGAGCGCCGCTACGGCCTGGAAGCAGCGCGCGAGGGCCTGCGCCAGTTGATGGCGACCGACCCGCCGCCGACGGCCATCGTCTGCGGCAACGATGTGCTCGCCTTAGGCGCTTTGCTCGAAGCACAGCGCATGGGCGTGTCTGTGCCGCAGCAGCTCTCGATCATCGGCTTTGACGATCTCGAGCTCGCCGCGCACCTGCGCCCGGCGCTGACGACGGTGCATGTGCCGGCCGACGAGATGTGGCGCTGCGCTGCGGATCGTGTGCTGGCGGCGCTGGCGGGTGAGGAGCTGCCGCGCGCGACGCAGATCCAGGTCTCACTCATCGTGCGCGAGTCCTCTGGGCCGCCGCCTAAGCGCGCTGTGAAGCCGCGCTAGGCGGAGCGCAAACCGCGCCCGCGCGGTACTCCATCGGCATGCCGGAAGCAACGAACTGACGCCGAACATCACTTCTTATTGACGGACCCTGGTGGCCCGGGCCGAACTACCGTTGGATTGACTTGCAGCAGACCGCGCGGTTCCGGTGGTTGCGGTTTTCACGCCTGCCCCTCCACGCCCCGATGCGGAGTACGTTATGTTCATCCACTCGCCACCACCGTCTGCGGACCACCGCCGAAATCGCCGCAGGGTCGGTGCTGCAAGCGCCCAAGTTCTGAGTTCGACGCTGCTCATGCTGCTGGCGGCGCCCGGTTTGTCGCAGGCAGCCGGTCTCAACGAGCCCATCCAGCCCATTCCGCTGACGCACAACCAGGCGCCGGCCCGCGTCGAGATCGGGCGCCTGTTGTTTCGCGATGCCCGTCTGTCGGGCAATGGCCGGATTTCATGCGCCAGTTGCCACGATCTCGACAAGGGCGGCGGCGACGGCCTGGCGCGTTCGCCCGGCGTGAACGGCAAGCTGACCGGAGTCAACACTCCGACCGTGCTCAACGCGTCGCTGAATTTCAAGCAGTTCTGGAACGGCCGCGCCGATTCGCTCGAAGGCCAGATCGACCAGGTGATCCGCAACCCCGATGAAATGGGCTCCACCTGGGAGGGCGTCGTGAAGACGGTCGCCAGCGATCCCGCCTACCGGGCAGCGTTCGCAACTGCCTACGCGGGCGTGATCTCAAAGGAAAACATTCAGAACGCGATCGCCAGCTACGAGCGCACCCTCATCACGCCGAACGCCCGTTTCGACCGCTTCCTGCGTGGCGAGACGAACGCCATCACGGCGGAGGAAAAGGCTGGCTATGCGTCGTTCAAGCAATACGGCTGCATCGCCTGCCACCAAGGCGTGAACGTCGGCGGCAACATGTTCCAGAAGTTCGGCACGATGGGTGACTACTTCGCCAAGCGCGGCAACCCGACGCCCGATGACCTCGGCCGCTACCTCGTCACGAAGGCCGAGCGCGACCGCTACGTCTTCAAGGTGCCCAGCCTGCGCAACGTCGCCGTCACCGCCCCCTACTTCCACGACGCCTCGGCCAAGACGCTCGCGGAGGCTGTCGATGTGATGTTCCGCTACCAGCTTGGGCGGGTCGCTCCGACCGAAGACAAGAAATTGATCGTCCTGTTCCTCGGCACGCTGACCGGTGAAGTGGCGGTGCAACCATGAGCCGCCGAGCCTTCCCCAAGGTGAATGCCGCAGTGCAAAGCACGAAGGCTGCCCGGTGAGCTGGCTGCCCGGCCGCGCCTGGCGCGCACCTTTGGTGGTCACCGCGCTGCTGCTGGCGGTGCTGGCCTTCCTGTACGCGCAGACGCAGGGTCACGATGAGTCGGACCACTTCGAGCAGATGGCCGCCGTGCGCCACCTCAAGCAGCTCGACGCGGCCTGGGAGCTCGAAGTGCTCCAGTCGCTGACCGGGACGAGTGCCAGCTACGACGAGCTGACTTCAGTGATGTCCGAGACGGACGCCCAGCTGGAAAGCTTGGAGCTCAGCCTGCGGCGTACGGCCGATGACACGCAGCCGGCCCAGAACACTCGGTTGCTGCGCGAGGCCGTGCGCGACAAGGCAACGCTGACCGAGGAGTTCAAGTCGGTCAATGCCGTGTTGCGCAACTCGCTGGGCTTCCTTCCGACAGCCGTCGAGCAGTACCACGAGACCGTGTCGCGCACGCGCGGCGCCGATTCCGAGAGCGTCGGTCGCGTTTCGGCGGTTGTCGATTGGCTGCTGCTGTCGACGCTCCTGTACAGCCACCAGCCCTCCGACGAGCGCAGCCTCAAAGTCCAAGCCACGCTCGACGTGCTCGACGCGGCCGGGCGCATGGCGCCGGCGGAACTCGGCGACAGGCTGGCGATATTCGCAGCGCACGTCGGTACGGTGCTGCGCGAACAGCCCCACGCCGCCCGATTGCTGAGCGAGATCACGGCCACCCCGACCGCGACCCGAATCGGCGCCCTCGGCAACGACCTGAGCGCGCACCAGCGCGAGCGCGGCGAGCGCAACGCGGCCTACCGCCGCTACATGCTCGTCTTCGCCGCCGCCTTGATCGGCCTGTTCGCCTTTGTCGCCGGGCGCCTGGCGGGCATCTACGCGAAGGTCAACCGCGCCAACACGGCGCTGCAGGCAGCCAACGAGAACCTGGAACTGGCGAAGCGCCAGGCCGAGGCCGCCAACGAAGCCAAGAGCGACTTCCTCGCTGCGATGAGCCACGAGATCCGCACACCGATGAACGGCGTCATCGGCATGACTCAGGTGCTGCGGCAGACCCGGCTCAATTCGAGCCAGGCCGAGCAAGCCAAGGTGATCCACGACTCAGCGCTGGCCCTGCTGGCGATCGTCGACGAGGTGCTCGATTTCTCGAAGATCGAAGCCGGGAAGTTCCAGGTCGAACAGCAGGCGATGAACGTGGCCGAGACCGTCGAAGGCGCCTGCGACACGCTGGCTCAACTGGCCGCCGACAAGGGGCTCGAACTGCGGCTCTTCATCGAGCCGGACCTCCCGCGTGAGGCGCTGGGCGATGTGACGCGCCTGCGCCGTGTCGTGCTGAACCTGCTTTCCAATGCCATCAAGTTCAGCGCCGGACAGGAGCGTGTGGGACGGGTGGACGTGCGGGTCAGAGCTCGGGCCGTGGACTCGATGAGCAGCCGCTTCGAGATCGAGGTCGCCGACAACGGCATCGGCATGGACGAGGAGACGCAGGCGCGCCTGTTCTCGCCCTTCATGCAAGCCGACATGAGCTCGACGCGCCGCTTCGGCGGCACCGGTCTGGGGCTGAGCCTGTGCAAGGGCATGGTTGACCTGATGGGCGGCGAGATCGGGGTCCAGAGCGCGCCCGGCCTGGGATCGACCTTCACGCTGCGCCTGACGATGAAGCAGGTGCCGCCTTCAACCCAGGCCGACGCTGCCAGGCCGCAGCTGCACGAACTCCATTGCATCGTCATCAGCGAGCCTGACGGCCTGGGCGACGATCTGCGCACCTATCTTTCACATGCCGGGGCCACGGTGGCCGCCGTGACGACGCTGCGCGATGCGCCTAGGCTGCTGGCCGGCTTGGCGCCGCAACCACTCGTCGTCGTGGTGGACCGGGGCGAGATCATGGCCCTGGATTCGCTGCGCACAATCTGTCCCGTCGGTCGCGATGACGCAGTCTCGTTCGTGCTTGTCGGACGCGGCGGTCGTCGCCGCCCTGGCGCCGTCGCGTCGGACGCCGTGGCGCTGAATGGCCATGCGATGCACCGCCAGTTATTTCTCGATGCGGTGCACATGGCGGCCCAGGCCGACACGCCCATCTCGGACTACGCGCCGCTGGCCGCTGTGGCGGAGACGGCGCTCGCCCCGTTGTCGCCGACGCAAACCAAGCCCGACCGCCCGCCGATCCTGATCGCCGAAGACAACGTGATCAACCAACAGGTGATCCTGACGCAGCTTGCCGCGTTCGGCCGCACCGCAGACATGGCGCTCAACGGCCGCGAGGCCTTGGATCGCTGGCGGCGGCACGACTACCGGCTCGTCATCACCGATCTGCACATGCCCGAAATGGATGGCCACCAGCTGAGCGTGGCCATCCGCGAACACGAGGCCGCCACCGGACGGCGGCGCACGCCGATCGTCGCGCTGACGGCCAACGCGGTCAGCGGCGAGGCCGATCGCTGCCGCGACAAGGGCATGGACGATTGCTTCACCAAGCCGGTGCAGCTCGACGTGCTGAAAGCCTTGATCGACAAGTGGCTCGGCGAGGCGGCCGCGATGCCGCCGCCGACAGCGGCCAGGGCAACGGTTGCGGCTCAAAGCACTCCGGGCGTCGCTGTCGATGTGAGCGTGCTGGCCGCGCTGGTGGGTGATGACCCGCAGGTGCTGAGGGCCTTCCTGCAGGATTTCAGGGCCAGCGCGCAGAATGCAAATGTCGAAATGCTCGCTGCACATGCTGCCGGACTGTTGGCCGAACTCGGCAACGTCGCCCACAAGCTGAAGTCCGCAGCGCGCACCGTTGGCGCGCTGGATCTGGGTGAGTTGTGCGCGCAGATCGAGGAAGCCAGCGAGCATGAAGGCGTTGACGAACTCGCTGCCTTGCTGCCGATGTTCGAGATGCAAATCCGGGCAGTCGATGCCTGTCTCGCTGCGGGCTCGGCCTGCACCGAAGCCTGACCATGACTTTCGAGAGTGACCGCCCATGACGACCGCACCGCTGTCCGCTCCATGCGTGCTCGTTGTCTCCGACAACGTCACCGATGCGGGGCTCGTCAAGGATCTGCTTTCCAACGACTTCAGCAACGTCGAACGCTCGACCGCCTCGGACAGATTCATCGAAGACTTCGATCGCTGCCTGCCCAGCGTGCTGGTGCTGGCGTTCGATGAACTCGAGAAGGCCGAACGCTATTACCTGGGCCTGTACCGGCGCAGCACCGCCGTGCATCAACAGCCCCACCGGACCGTGATCCTGTGCAGCAACGAGGACGTCAAGCGCGTCAGCGCGTTGTGCATGAAGGAGCAGTTCGACGACTACGTCCTGTTCTGGCCGTTGAACCACGACGGACCGCGCCTGGTCACCACGATCCACCTCGCCTTGCGC
>JANOEG010000192.1:0-16099 GCA_031413095.1 Burkholderiales bacterium
CCGCTCGATCGCGTCGGTGTTTATGTGCCGGGGGGCAAGGCAGCGTATCCGTCTTCCGTGCTGATGAACGTTGTGCCGGCGCGCGTGGCCGGTGTCGGCGAAGTGATCATGGTCGTACCGACCCCCAAAGGTGAGAAGAACGCGATGGTTCTCGCTGCGGCTCACATTGCCGGCGTGCACCGTGTGTTCACCATCGGCGGCGCGCAGGCCGTTGCCGCGCTCGCCTGCGGCACCGCGACGATCCCGCGCGTCGACAAGATTACGGGCCCCGGCAATGCCTATGTCGCCAGCGCCAAGAAGCAGGTCTTCGGCCAGGTCGGCATCGACATGATCGCGGGACCGAGCGAGATCCTCGTGCTCGCCGACGGCACGACGCCACCCGACTGGGTCGCGATGGATTTGTTCTCGCAGGCCGAGCACGACGAGCTGGCGCAGAGCATCCTGCTTTGTCCGGATGCGGCGTACCTCGATGCGGTGACGGCGTCGATCGAACGTTTGCTGCCCACGCTGCCGCGCGAAAAGATCATCCGCGCTTCGCTGACGGGCCGCGGCGCGCTGATCCTCACACGCTCGATGGAAGAGGCCTGCGACATCAGCAACCGCATCGCACCCGAGCACCTCGAAGTGTCGAGCGCGAACCCCGAGCGCTGGGAGCCGCGGTTGAAGCATGCCGGCGCGATCTTCCTGGGCCGCTTCACTAGCGAGAGCCTCGGCGACTACTGCGCTGGGCCGAACCATGTGCTGCCCACGGCGGGAACGGCGCGCTTCTCGTCGCCGCTCGGCGTCTACGACTTCGTGAAGCGCACGAGCCTGATCGAAGTGAGCGCGACGGGCGCGCAGTCGCTGGGCGAAATTGCGTCCGTGCTCGCGCATGGCGAGGGCCTGCAGGCCCATGCGCGCGCCGCGGAGATGCGGTTTGCGTCGGGTGGACCCCCCTCCGTTCGGGCTGAGCCTGTCGAAGCCCCCGCGAGCCCTTCGACAGGCTCAGGGCGAACGGTTGGTTCGGCGCCCGTCTTTGAAGTGCGCCCCGTGACGGACGCCAACGTCGATGAGTTGATCAAGCTCAAGACAACCGCAGAGCAAGAAGAGTTCGTTGCTTCGGTGCCCAAGTCACTTGCGCAAGCATCGGTCCGCCCCGCCGGCCGCCCGCTCGGCTTGTATGCGAACGGCGAGCCCGTCGGCTTCCTGCTGCTGTGGGACGCGCGCCGCGACCCCGATCTCACCGAACGTGCCAACCAGCTCTACATCTGGCGCCTGTCGATCGACGCGCGCTTTCAACGCCAAGGCCACGGACAGGCAGCGATGCGCTGGCTGATCGAAGAAGCCAAGCGCATCGGCGTGGCCAGCGTTGGCCTGTCGCATGTGCCGGAGAACCCGGTGCGCGCGTTCTATGAGAAGTTCGGTTTTGCGTACACGGGCAAGGTCAAAGAAGGCGAGCATGAGATGGTGCTTAGGTTGCACCAGTCTTAGCAGTTATGACTATCTCTACCGCACAACTTGATGAGTGGGCGAAAGCCTATATCAATGCCCAACAGCTCCCGGAGAATGAGCTAACGCATCATCATCCGCTGTGGTGGTCGGTGGAGAGGTTCATGCGTCTCGAGGATCGCGAGGCTGCTGAAGACTCCTGGCTAGCCATTCTTGAAGTTCTACAGCGAACTCAAGTTGATGAGGTTCTCGGTGTCCTGGCTGCGGGGCCATTAGAAGACCTAATTTCGCATTGGGGCACTTCGTTCATCGAGCGGATTGAAGCTGAGGCGATCGGGAGTCCAAGGTTTCGCGATCTTCTTAAAGGAGTGTGGGAGAGCGGCGATCCGGACGTATGCGACAGGGTCGTTGCGCTCAAGGCGCAACTTGGCCGCTGACTGCCAATGCACGTTGATCCGTAGCTGCTACTCGTTCTAGATCCAGTCATGAGCAACACCGATCTCACCCGCCGCATGGCCCGCACGATCCGCCAGGACGTGACCTCGAGCGCCGGCTACGCGATACAGCCGAGCGCAGGCATGGTCAAGCTCGATGCGATGGAGAACCCGTTCGGCTTGCCGCTTGCATTGAGGCGAGCCCTGGGCGAACGTCTTGCCGAGGTCGCGATCAATCGCTACCCAGTCAACAAGGGCGAAGTCGCTACTGCACTGACGCAGCACTTCGAGGTGCCGGCAGGCTGCAAGCTGATCGTTGGCAATGGCTCTGACGAGTTGATCGATTTGCTGTCGGTCGCTTGTGACGTACCCGGCGCGACGGTGCTTGCGCCATTGCCGGGTTTTGTCATGTACGAGATGTCGGCGCGGCTACGCGGGTTGAAGTTCGTCGGTGTGCCGTTGACCGAGAACTTCGAGTTGGATGAAGTTGCGATGCTCGAAGCCATCGAGCAGGCCAAACCGGCGCTGACCTACATCGCCTATCCGAACAACCCGACTGGCAATCTGTTCGACGAGGCCGTCGTGCAGAAGATCGTCGATGCCGTCGGTGCGCAAGACGGTCTGGTCGTGTTCGACGAGGCCTATCAACCGTTCTCGTCGCGCACGTGGATGCCCAAGCTGGCGACGCACGAGCATGTGCTGGTGCTGCGCACCTTGTCGAAGTTCGGCCTGGCGGGGGTGCGCATGGGCTACCTCGCCGGCGCCGCGCCGCTGATCGAGCAGATCGACAAGGTGAGCCCGCCGTACAACATCAGCGCGCTCAACGCGGCGGCGACGCTGTTCGCGCTCGAACATGCCGAGGTCTTTGCCGAGCAGGCCACGGTGCTCAGGCGTGAACGCCAGCGCCTGATGATCTCGCTTCGCGGCATGCCCGGCGTGACCGTGTTCCCGAGCGAAGCCAACATGATTCTCGTGCGCGTGCCGGATTCGAAGCGTGCCTTCGAGGGATTGAAGCAGCGCAAGGTGTTGGTCAAACACATTGCCGGATTGCACCCGCTGCTCGCCAACTGCCTGCGCCTGACGGTCGGTGCGCCGGAAGAAAACACCTTGATGATCGACGCCTTGAAGGAATCGCTGTGACGGACCCTCGCATCGCCGAAGTGCAACGCAATACGAAGGAGACGCAGATTCGCGTCAAGGTCAACCTCGACGGCACCGGCGTGGCCCGGCTGGCCACCGGCATCGGCTTTTTCGATCACATGCTCGACCAGATCGCGCGCCACGGCCTGATCGACTTGCAGATCGAAGCCAGCGGCGACTTGCACATCGACGGCCACCACACGGTCGAAGATGTCGGCATCACGCTCGGCCAGGCCGTCGCCAAGGCCGTCGGCGACAAGGCGGGGCTGACACGCTACGGCCACGCCTATGTGCCGCTCGACGAAGCGCTGTCGCGCGTCGTCGTCGATTTCTCCGGCCGACCAGGGCTGCACATGCGCGTGCCGTTCAAGAGCGGCATGGTCGGTGGTTTCGACACGCAGCTCGCGTATGAATTTTTTCAAGGCTTTTCGAACCATGCCGGCGTGACGCTGCACATCGACAACCTGCATGGCGACAACGCTCACCATCAGTGCGAGACGGTGTTCAAGGCCTTCGGGCGCGCGGTGCGCATGGCGGTAGCGATCGATCCTCGAAGTGCAGGGGTGATTCCTTCGACCAAGGGCTCCCTCTGACATGACGAGAACCGTCGCCGTCATCGACTACGGCATGGGCAACCTGCGCTCGGTGTCGCAGGCGGTGGCCCATGTCGCGCAGACGGACGGCGATATCAAGGTCATCGTCACCGGTAACCCGGAAGAGGTGTTCTTGGCCGAGCGCGTGGTGCTGCCCGGCCAGGGCGCGATGCGCGACTGCATGCGCGAGCTGGCCGACTCGGGGTTGAAGGAGGCCGTGCTCGACGCCCTGCGCACCAAGCCGGTGATGGGTGTGTGCGTCGGCATGCAGATGCTGCTCGACCACAGCGAGGAGCAGGACACGCCCGGCCTGGGCGTGATTCACGGCGAGGTCAAGCGCTTTCGCCTCGAAGGCCGAACACAACCCGACGGCAGCCGATACAAGGTGCCGCAGATGGGCTGGAACCGCGTGCAGCAGGCGCAACCGCATCCGATCTGGCAAGGTATTGCCGACAACGCCTGGTTTTACTTTGTGCACAGCTTCTACGCCGAGCCCGCCGATGCCCGCCACAGCGCGGGTATCACCGAGTACGGTACGCCCTTCACATCGGCCCTGGCCCGCGATAACATTTTTGCCACTCAGTTCCACCCCGAGAAAAGCGCTGACTACGGTTTGATGCTGTATCGCAACTTCCTCACCTGGAAGCCCTAACGCTTTTCTCCCCACCCCATGCTGCTGATCCCTGCGATCGACTTGAAGGACGGTCATTGCGTGCGCCTCGAAAAAGGCGACATGGCCAAGTCCACCACCTTCGGCGAAGACCCGGCTGCCATGGCGCGGCGCTGGCTCGACGCCGGCGCGCGGCGCTTGCACCTGGTCGATCTCAACGGCGCGTTCGCCGGCAAGCCGATCAACGAAGACGCAGTCAAGGCGATCCTGCGCGAAGTGGACGGCGAGATTCCGGTGCAACTCGGCGGCGGCATCCGTGACCTCGACACGATCGAGCGCTATCTCGATGACGGCATCAGCTACGTCGTCATCGGCACCGCGGCCGTCAAGAACCCGGGCTTCGTCAGGGATGCATGCACGGCGTTCGGCAGCCACATCATCGTCGGCCTCGACGCCAAGAACGGCAAAGTCGCGACCGACGGCTGGAGCAAGCTCACCGGCCACGAGGTCGCAGATCTCGCGAAAAAATTCGAGGACTACGGCGTCGAAGGCGTGATCTACACCGACATCGGCCGCGACGGCATGCTGACCGGCATCAACATCGACGCGACGGTGCGGCTGGCGCAGGCGGTGACGATGCCAGTGTTCGCGTCTGGCGGGTTGGCGGGGCTGCCGGACATCGACAAGCTGTGCGCGATCGAGAGCGAAGGCGTTGAAGGCGTGATCTGCGGACGCGCGATCTACAACGGCGCGCTCGATTTCGTGGCGGCGCAGAAGCGTGCGGATGAACTCAACGGCGAGTCCAACTGAGTCGCTGTTCGTGCTCGCCAAAAGGATCATCCCCTGCCTCGATGTCACCGGTGGCCGTGTCGTCAAGGGCATCAACTTCGTCGAGCTGCGCGACGCCGGTGATCCGGTGGAAATCGCCGCGCGCTACAACGAGCAGGGCGCCGATGAGCTGACCTTCCTCGACATCACCGCGACGAGCGACGGGCGCGACCTGATCCTGCACATGATCGAAGCGGTGGCTTCGCAGGTCTTCATTCCACTGACGGTCGGTGGCGGTGTGCGCACCGTGGCCGACGTGCGCCGGCTGCTCAACGCCGGAGCCGACAAGGTCAGCTTCAACTCGGCCGCAGTCGCCGACCCGGACGTGATCCGCGCTGCGAGCGACAAGTACGGCGCGCAGTGCATCGTCGTCGCCATCGATGCCAAGAAGCATGTCGACGGCGGCTGGCATGTCTACACACATGGCGGGCGCAAGGACACCGGGCTCGACGCGATCGAATGGGCGAAGCGCGTTACCAAGCTCGGAGCCGGCGAAATCCTGCTGACCAGCATGGACCGTGACGGCACCAAGATCGGCTTCGATCTGGAACTCACGCGTGCGGTGGCCGACGCCGTCGCCGTGCCGGTGATTGCCTCGGGCGGCGTCGGCGCACTGGAGCACTTGGCCGACGGCATCACCAAGGGCGGGGCCGACGCGGTGCTGGCGGCGAGCATCTTTCACTACGGCCAACACACGGTCGGTGAAGCCAAGGCGTTGATGGCGGCGCGCGGCATTCCTGTTCGCATGTAATGACGCCCCCAAGCTCGCTGTCGCTCGCTGCCCCCCGAAGGGGCGCTCAGTGGCTTCGGGCGGCCGAGCGCTACTGATGTTGAAGAACGAAGTCCGCCTCATCGGTGGACAGTGGAAGCGGACCAAGCTCCCGGTAGCCGACAAGGCCGGCTTGCGGCCCACGCCCGACCGCGTGCGCGAAACGCTGTTCAACTGGCTCGGCCAAGACCTCACCGGCTGGCGCGTGCTCGATGCGTTTGCGGGCAGCGGCGCGCTCGGCTTCGAAGCGGCGTCGCGTGGTGCCGGTGAGGTGGTGCTGCTCGAACGCGATGCCATCTTGGCGCGGTCGCTGGCCGCGTCGAAGGCCCGATTGAAAGCCGAGACGCTGCAGGTTCACACCACCGATGCGCTGTCATGGATGGCCAGCGCCGCGCAGGGCCGCTTCGACCTTGTGCTTCTCGATCCGCCGTTTGACGCCGGCTTGCACGCGCAAGCCTCTGACCTGGGGCAAAAGTTGCTCAAGCCGGGCGGCTGGTTGTACGTGGAGTCGGCCGACGCCTTGGAGCCGCCGTCGGGATTAGAGCCGCATCGCCACTTCAAGGCCGGCGCGGTGCACGCCCACCTCTGGCGGCGAATAAACTCCGTGGGATGACCTCCGCCACCCGCCTCACCGCCGTCTATCCGGGCACCTTCGACCCGATGACGCTCGGCCACCAGGATTTGATGGCGCGGTCGAGCCGGCTCTTCGAGCGTCTGGTCGTGGCGGTCGCGGCGGGGCATCACAAGCGCACGATGTTCACGATCGCCGAGCGGCTGGACATCGCCCGCGAGTTGGCCGCGCCCTACGCCAACGTCGAGGTGATGGCGTTCCGCGGCCTGCTTTCCGACTTCGTTCCTGAGTGCGGCGGCCGGGTGGTGGTGCGCGGCCTGCGAGCAGTCAGCGACTTCGAGTACGAGTTCCAGATGGCCGGCATGAACCGCCAGCTGATGCCCGACGTGGAAACGCTGTTCCTGACACCGAGCGACCAGTACCAGTTCGTCAGCGGCACCTTCGTGCGCGAGATTGCCAGCTTGGGCGGTGATGTCTCCAAGTTCGTGGCGCCTTCGGTGTTGACGAAATTGAAGGAGCGGGTCGCGCAAGCCCCCGACGAATGATGACGCCCCCAAGCTCGCATTCGCTCGCGACCCCCCGAGGGGGCGCGGCCTTCCTTGGGAGCGGCCCGGCGGCAAGGCCACCATGGCATTGATGATCACCGACGAGTGCATCAACTGCGACGTCTGCGAACCCGAGTGCCCCAACGACGCCATCTCGATGGGGCCGGAGTTCTACGTCATCGATCCCGGCAAGTGCACCGAATGCGTCGGCCACTTCGATGAGCCGCAGTGTGTGCAGGTCTGCCCGGTGGCGTGCATTCCTGTGAACCCGGAACACATCGAGGCCAAGGACTCGTTGTGGGCAAAGTACCGGCGCCTGACCGGCGACAGCTCCGCTCAGACCTGAGTCTTTGCGTTCGTGGCCGGCGCTTTGACCTTCTTTTTCTTCACCGTGACCTTCTTGTCGCTCGGTTTCTCTTTGGCCGCCTTTTCGGCCGCCGAGTGGGGAATGAGCGCAGCGCCCGTCGGGCCTGCCAGTTTCTCCGCGGCGCGCCGATCGCGTGCCAGTTTGTCGGCGAGGCGCTCTTCGCGCTTCGCGACATCGCCTGCGGCCTTGCGCTGCTCGTCGCTGCGCGCATCGTCGTTTTTCAGCTCAGCGCCGCCCCGGCACGTTTCGTCGGAGTAGGTAACGCGACCGGCCGCGTCCTCGCAGCGATAGACCTTCTTGTTCTGCGCCAGCAGCGGCTGCACCGCGAGCAAAAGCGTCGCGGCCACGATCAATGGTTTGGTGATCACGATGGATTCCCCTCCTCGGTGGGCGTTGGGGGCTGGGCCGGTCTGGGCGGCTTCGGCCGCTCCGGCTTGTCCGCATGCACCTTCATCATCGCGCGTGTCATGTCGCCGGCCAACACCGATTCGAGGGATTCGAGCGAGCGGTCGATGGCCTGCTCGATGCCGGTGCGGTGCTCCGGCGACGGCTTTTTCAGCACGTAGTTCGGCACTTCGGCCTTCACCCCAGGGTGGCCGATGCCCAGGCGCAGCCGCCAGAAGTCCTGCGTGCCGAGCTGCGCGTGGATGTCCTTCAGGCCGTTGTGGCCGGCGGCGCTGCCGCCGAGCTTCAACTTGGCCTGGCCGGGCTGTAAGTCGAGCTCGTCGTGCGCCACCAAAATCTCGGCCGGCGCAATCTTGAAGAAGCGCGCCAGAGCGGCCACCGATTTGCCCGACACGTTCATGAAGGTCATCGGCTCGAGCAGCCACAGCGGCTCGTCGCCGGCACGGTTCACCCGAGCGACCAGGCCGTGGTAGCTGCGCTCCGGCAGCAGCGACGCGCGCAGCTTCGAAGCCACGGCGTCGATCCACCAGAAGCCGGCGTTGTGCCGCGTGGCTTCGTATTCGGGCCCTGGGTTGCCCAGGCCAACGAGCAGTCGAATCGTCATGGGCCGCGATGATAGGCGGCGCCGAAAAAAAGGCCCCGCAGTGCGGGGCCTCTGAGCGTGGCAAGCCTCGCGGCTTACTTCTTGTTCTGACGTTCGTCTTTCTTCTTCTTGGCTGGCGCAGCAGCCGCCACCACTGGCGCGGCAGCCGCGGCTTCTTCGACTTCTTCCTTCGGCATCGTCACGGCCACGATCACCGGATCGATCTTGCCGTGGCGGACCCACTTGATGCCCTCGGGCAGCGTCAGCTCGCTGGCCTTCAGGCTCTGGTTCTTGACCAGCGCCGACAGGTCGATGGCGATGAACTCCGGCAGCTTCGAGGCCAGGCACTCGACTTCGATGTCGGTCGTGACGTGGCTTACCAGGCACTTGTCAGTCTTGACCGCCGGTGAGTTTTCCTGACCGGAGAAGTGCAGCGGAATGCGCTTGTGCACGCGCGTCGTTTCATCGACGCGCTGGAAGTCGATGTGCAGCACGTTTTGCTTCCACGGGTGCATCTGAAAGTCGCGCAGCAGCACCTTCTGCACCTTGCCGCCGATCTCCATCTCGAGCAGCGAAGCGTGGAAGGCTTCCTTCTTCAATGCGAAGTACAGCGCGTTGTGATCCAGCTCGATGAGCTTGGGCTCACCACCGCCGTAAACGATACCGGGCACCTTGTCGGTCTTGCGCAGGCGGCGGCTCGCTCCGGTCCCCTGCAGGGTGCGTTCGTAGGCTACGAACTTCATGGTTTCATCCCTTTCTGTGTTGTGGATGTCGGGGCCCGCGACCAGGATCCCCTGTTGAAATGCATGCCGCAAGGCATGCGCCTGTGGACCGGGTGCCAACGGCAGCCCGGTTTCGTCTCTGTCTAAAAATTGTTGTTTTGCTCCGCGAACAGCGACGTCACCGACTCGCCGTCGGTAATGCGGCGGATCGTCTCGGCAAACAGAAACGCCACGGAGAGCTGGCGGATCTTCTTGTTGGCCTTGGCGGCGTCGTTCATCGGGATCGTGTTGGTGATCACCACCTCGTCCAGCTGCGACTTGGCGATGCGCTCGATCGCCGGACCGGAGAACACGGCGTGCGTGCAATACGCATAGACGCGCTTGGCGCCGCGCTCCTTCAACACCTCGGCAGCTTTGACCAGCGTGCCTGCGGTATCGATCATGTCGTCCATGATCACGCAGTTGCGGCCGTCGATCTCGCCGATCACGTGCATGACTTCAGAGACGTTGGCCGTCGGACGGCGCTTGTCGATGATGGCCAGGTCGCAGCCAAGCTGCTTGGCCAGCGCGCGTGCCCGCACCACGCCGCCAACGTCGGGCGAGACGACCACCAGGTCCTTGTAGTTCTTGCTCTTCAGATCCGCCAGCAGCACCGGGCTGGCGTAGATGTTGTCTACCGGGATGTCGAAGAAGCCCTGGATCTGGTCTGCGTGAAGGTCCATCGTCAGCACGCGCTCAACGCCGACGGTCTCCAGCAAATTGGCCACCACCTTGGCGCTGATCGGAACGCGGGTGCTGCGCGGGCGGCGGTCTTGGCGTGCGTAGCCGAAGTATGGAATCACGGCGGTGATGCGGCGCGCGCTGGCGCGCTTCAGCGCATCAATCATGATGAGCAGCTCCATGAGGTGCTCGTTGGTCGGCGCGCAGGTGGACTGAACCACGAACACGTCGCGCGCGCGTACGTTCTGGTAGATCTCGATGTCGGCTTCACCATCCGAGAAGTGCCCGACCTTGGCGCGGCCCAGTTCGACGCCCAGGCTCGACGACATTTCCTGCGCCAGCTCTCTGTTGGCGTTGCCGGTGAACAGCACAGTGTTGAACAGCACGGGCGTTGGCTCTGCGTCAGGCGTGGAAGATGAAGCGGAAAAGAGATCTGGCAGGGGAGGAAGGACTCGAACCCTCGCATGTCGGAATCAAAATCCGATGCCTTGACCAACTTGGCGACTCCCCTACACAGGACCGAGGCTTTCACCTCGACCCTCGAAACCGTTTCAGCCGGCCCAGTCCAACAAGGGATGCTGCGCCAAGCTGCGGCACATCCGGCCTACCCAGCCCGCAGGAAGTGAGTCTTCCTGCGGCCATGTCACCAAGGGTTGGTCGTCCATGCCGTTCCTCGCAAACACCGCGCTGCCCGATCCGCTCATCCGGCTATTGCCGAACCTGCTTCGCAGCCACTCGGCGGCCTGGGCCACTTCGGGGCAGCGGTCTTCAGCGGGCGGCTGCAGGTCGTTTCGACCCCAGCTTTGCTGCCAAAAACCAGGTTGCGTTGCCTCTGCGAGAAAGCCCGCGAGTATAGCCGAGGGTGTATCGCGGACCAATCCGGGGTGCGTGAATACGTCAGCCGTGGCCAGGCCCGCGGCCGGCTTCACGACGGCCAGCCACTGGCGCGGCACGTCGATCGGTGTCAGGCGCTCGCCGATGCCTTCGACAAAAGCATTGCGGCCACCGACGAAAAACGGCACATCGGCGCCAATCTTTGCCGCCAGCGCCAGCAGGCGCTCGCGCGGCCAGTGCAGCCCCCAGAGCCGGTTCAGCGCCAGCAGCGTGCTGGCGGCGTCGGAACTGCCGCCGCCGAGCCCGGCAGCCCATGGCACTGTCTTGTCGATCGAAATGTCGGCACCGAGCTGGCAGCCGCTCTCAGCCTGCAAAAGGCGCGCGGCTTTGAGCGTCAGATCGTCCGCGGGCAGGGCGGCGCCGAGATCGTGGCGACTCACCCTGCCATCTGCGCGGCGTTCGAAGTGCAACGTGTCGGCCCAGTCGATCAGCAGGAAAACGGATTGCAGCAGGTGACAACCATCCGCGCGGCGGCCGATGACATGCAGGAACCAGTTGATCTTGGCGGGGGCGGGGACGTCATACAAAGCGATCACGCGGGCTTCTCCAAACGCGCACGCACACTGACTGCCGGTGCGCTATCGCGCGTGGCTTGCAGCAGACCATCGGCAAACCCGCCGAGGCCGATGCGCCAGCCGAGCTGGTCAAAGCCATCCTGGCGTTTGACGTGCGGCGCGCCGGACCAGGGCTGGCCGCGCAGCCAGTCGGTCAGCGCCACCAAGGGCAAGGGCTCGCCGAACAGGTCTTGCGCCATCGCGTCGAGGGTGCCGTAGGTGCGCGCGCCCTGTGCGTCGGCAAGTTCGGCGCGGCCGGGCTGCCAGCGCACTTCGGCCAGCGTTGCGCCGAGCGGGCCGGTCAGACGCAGCGTGCCGCGGTCGGCGTTGCCGCGCAGATCGAAGTCGGCGCTGAAGCTGCGCGAGGGCGCTTGTGCCGTGGCGTCAATACGAACGGCCAGGCGGCCGGCGAGGTCGGGTGGCGGTTGCTGTGGGCCGAGGCTCGCGCAGCCGCTCAGTGCGAAAGCGGTCGCGCTGAGCAGCCCGCGCCGCTTCACAACTTGACTTGCAGCCGCGCCAGCGTTTCGCGCAGCACCTCGTTGTCGGCGTCGCGCGTGCGGCCTTCGCGCCAGACGCGGCGCGCTTCATCACGCTGGCCGGCCGCCCACAGCACTTCGCCGAGGTGCGCGGCGATTTCGGTGTCGGGCCGCGACGCGTACGCTCGCTTCAAGTGCAGCAAGGCCTGGGTGTTGTTGCCCAAGCGGAACTCCACCCAACCCAGGCTGTCGGCAATGAACGGGTCGTTCGGCGCCAGTTCGACCGCCTTGGCGATCAGGTCGCGCGCTTCGGGCAGGCGCAGGTTGCGCTCGGCCAGCGAGTAGCCGAGCGCGTTGTAGGCGTGGTGATGATCGGGTTTGAGTTCGATCACTCGGCGCAGCACACGCTCCATTTCATCCATGCGCGAGATCTTCTCGGCCATCATGGCCTGCTCGTAGAGCAAGTCGATGTCGCTCGGGAAACGGTCGTTGGCGCTGACGAGAATGGCGTGTGCGTCGGGCCAGCGCTTGACCTCGCGCAGCACCTGGCTCTCGGCGATCAGCTTGGCGCGCGCGTCTTCGGGCTTGCGCTCCGGCACCTGCTGCACCAGCGCGCGCGCCTCGCGCAACTTGCCTTGTTTGGCCAGCAGCGTGGCGCGACGGGTCTGCACTTCGAGTGCGCGCTGCGGGTCGTCGATCTTGTCAAGCCAACCCGCGGCGGCCTTGCTGTCGCCGCGCAATTCAGCTGCTTGGGCGAGCATCAGCCAGGCTTGCGTGCGGCCGCCTTCGGCGAACGTGTCCTGCTCTTCGTCATCGTCGCTGACCGCGGCGGCCTGCTCGGGTTGCGCCGCAGACAGCTGCAAGTAGCGCTGCAGCGAGGCCTCGGCGTCCTTGGGCTGGCGCAATTCGAGTTGCAGCGCGCCGAGCGTCAGCCAGTAGCCGGCCTGCGTGGGCTGGTCGCGTGTCAGCACGCGCATCTGGGTTTCGGCTTCGACCAGCCGCTGTGAGGCACTCAGCGCGCGCACATAGCCCAGGCGCACATTGGCCTCTGCTTTGGGCTGCGCCAGGTATCTAGTGACAATCTTTTCCGCGGCGGACTGGCCGGCCATCAACTCCAGCGCCAGAAACACCGGGCCTGCGGCGGCACTGTCATCGGCTTGCGCGCGCTCGGCCAAGGCCAGCGCGCGCTCGGCGTCGCCGGCTTGCGACCACAGCCGCGCGCTGGCCACACGGGCCGCGGTGCGGGTGGTGGGTGCATCGAGGTAGGGCTTCAGCACCTCGTCCATCTGCTTGGCCAGCACGGTCTTGTCAGCAATGCGCTGCGTCATCCGCGGCAAGCCCGCGAGGGCGCTGTTGCGCTCCGCTTCGGGCGTGCGCGCAAGCAGCAGCCGCATCGGCTCAGCGAGTTCGCTGCCGCGGTTCAACACGGCGAGGATCTGAAACTCGAAGCGCAGGGCTTCAAGCGATTCGGGCAGGGCTTGGCGCCAGGCTCGGGTCGTGACCAGCGCCTGATCGCCGGAACGGGCTTGAAGCGCCACTTCGACGGTTCGGCGGAACAGCGCCTCGTCACGCGTGCGACGCGCCACGTCGAGGAACTTCGCTTGCGCAGCCGCCGGGTCGCCGTTGCGCAGGTCGAGTTCACCGAGCAGCAATTGGTAGAACAGCGGCGCGTCCAGGGCCGAGCCCGCTGGTTCCTGGGTTTGCGCAGAGGCGCCGCGGACGATCAGCAACGCGGCAACAAACGCGAGGGACAGGCGTGACTTCATGGTTCAACCCATTCTAGGCATTGGCCAGCATGCTGCTGAGGAGCGATGGTTCACACCGAGCAGGGCTTTTATGATTTGTTCATGCCCGAGCTGCCCGAAGTTGAAACCACCCGTCGCAGCTTCGCCGGCCGCATCGACCGCGCCACCGTGCTGTCTGCGCGGCTCGGTGCGGCCTTGCGCTGGCCGCTGGGCTGCACGACCGACTCGCTGGCCGGCTGCACGGTCGGACAGGTCGAGCGGCGAGGCAAGTACCTATGGTTGCCGCTGTCGCGCCAAGGCGAGCCGGCCGGCGGCTTGCTGATGCACCTGGGCATGTCGGGCTCGTTGGCCTTTCGTGAAACTGCGCTGCCACCGGGCAAGCACGACCATTTCGATCTGCTCACCACGCACGGCTTGTTGCGGCTGACCGACCCGCGCCGCTTCGGCGCGGTGGTCTGGTCGCCGGCGATCGACCAGGCGCCGGCCGCATCGCTGCTGGCCAAGCTGGGCGCCGAACCGTTCGATGCAACGCTGACGGCCGAGGGCTTTCACGCTGCGTTGCAACGCCGGCGCGGTCCGGTCAAGGCGGCGCTGCTGGGCGGCAACATCATCGTCGGCGCCGGCAACATTTACGCCTGCGAAGCGCTGTTTGCGGCTGGCATCGACCCGCGCACACGCAGCGACCGCATCACCCGCCCGCGTGCGGCGCGCCTGCTGGCCAGCGTGCGTGAGACGCTGGCCCGTGCGCTGGCGCTCGGCGGCTCGACGCTGCGCGACTTTCGCGATGCGCATGGCATGGACGGCGCCTACCAGGACCAGTGGCACGTCTATGGCCGGGAAGGGCTGGCCTGCCTGAATTGCGGCGCGGCGGTGCGGCGCATCGTTCAGGCCCAACGCTCGACCTTCTTTTGCGGCCGCTGCCAAAAACGTTGAAAAGTGCGACAAGTTGCACATCCCGTCACCGGGCGCTGTCAGGAGTTGTTTCGCTTGCTGCCAGGGCAAACGCCTTCCGCTAGCATGGCTTGAACCTCGAAGAAGAGCCATGAACGCAGACAGTTTCGAACCCAGCCTGGCCGGACAGTTGGACGCCCTGGCGTCCTGGCGCGGCCACCTCGACCGCCAAGCGGGCGACCTGGCGCGCTTTCTGCAAACCCATGGAATGGACGACCCCGCCACCGAGCGCCACTTGGCGGCATTGCGCGAGCGCCTGGCCACCGACCGCCTGTGCGTGGCTTTCGTTGCCGAGTTCTCGCGTGGCAAGTCGGAGTTGATCAACGCCATCTTCTTTGCCGACACCGGCCGCCGCGTGCTGCCGGCCACGCCCGGCCGTACCACGATGTGCCCGGTCGAGCTCGGTTACGACGCCAGTCTGCCGCCCCTGCTGGCGCTTCTGCCGATCGACACCCGCCTCGAAGCCTTGTCGCTGACCGACCTGCGCGCCAAGCCAGCGGCGTGGACACGCTTGCCGCTGGACCCATTGCGGCCGGACAAGCTCGCCGAGGCGCTGACCGAGGTCATGCGCACCAAAGGCGTCAGCGTCGAGACGGCGCGCTCGCTCGGTTTCTGGCGTGACGATGCGCCGCAGGACAATCCGCCGCTGCTGGCCGATGGCTTGGTGGAAGTGCCGGCCTGGCGCCATGCCGCGATCAACTACCCGCACCCCTTGTTGAAGCGCGGCCTGGTCGTGCTCGACACGCCGGGGCTGAACGCCATTGGCGCCGAGCCCGAGCTCACGCTGTCGCTGTTGCCGGCTGCGCATGCCGTGGTCTTCATCTGCGGCGCCGACACCGGCGTCACCAAGTCCGACCTCGCGGTGTGGCGCGACCACCTCGGCGGCCAGGCGATGGCTCGCTACGTGGTGCTGAACAAGATCGACGCATTGGCCGACCCGCTGCTGTCGCCCGAAGCGGTGCGCGCGCAGATCGACAGCCAGGTCAAGAGCACCGCGGCCACCCTCGAGATCGAGCCGTCGCGCGTCTTTCCGCTGTCGGCGCGGCAAGCGTTGACGGCGCGCATCGAAGGCGACCGCCCGGGCCTCGAAGCCAGCCGCCTGCTGGCGCTCGAGGACGCGCTGGCGACGCAGCTGCTGCCGCGCCGCCGCGAGGTCATCGCGCAGCTGGTGACCGACACCGCGCAGGCCATCGAGCAGCAGGCACAACGCAGCTTGGGTGACCAGCGCCGCCAGATCGCCGAGCAGATGCTGGAGCTGCGCGGCCTGCGCGGCAAGAACAGCGGCAAGGTCGCGCAGATGATCCAGCGCGTCGATGCGGAAGCGCAGGAGTTCGAGCGTTGCACCGAAAAGCTGATCGCCTTGCGCGCCGTGCACTCGAAGGTGCTGCGCGAGCAACTGACCTCGCTGGCGTCCGACGCGCTGCGCGACGAAGTGGCGCAGATGCAGGACGAGGCGGCGGCCACGCTCTTCAAGCTTGGCGCCAAGAAGGCCTTTGTCGCACTGTGCATGCGGCTTCGCGTGCGCATCACTCGGGCGCGCTCGCGCAGCCAGGAGATCCACGAGATGCTGCAAGGCAGCTTCCAGCAGCTCAACAGCGATTTCGGTTTTGCGCTGTCCCTGACGCGTCTGCCGACCCTGGAGCGCACCGACCGCGAGCTGGACTTGATCGAGAGCAGCTACGTGCAGTATCTCGGCTTGTCGAACGCCTTGCGCCTGGCTGAGCCGCGCTTCATGGAGCAGTTCCGGCGCATGCTGCTGTCCAA
>JANOEG010000193.1:0-2875 GCA_031413095.1 Burkholderiales bacterium
TCGTGGCTGGCGCGCTGCAGGATCACAAGCGCGCCCTCATCATGGGCTCGCAGACCTTCGGCAAAGGCTCGGTGCAGACCTGGCGCCCGCTGACGGCTGATACGGCGTTGAAGATCACGACCGCGCGCTATTACACCCCCAGCGGCAAGTCGATCCAGGCCACCGGCATCGTGCCCGACGTGTGGCTCGACGAGACCGCCGAAGGCAACGTCTTCGCCGCGCTGCGCCTGCGCGAGGCCGATCTTGACAAGCACCTGCAGGGCAAGGACGAGAAGAAGGACGATGCGCGCACCAAGGCGCGCGACGAAGCGCGCAAGAAGTTCGAGGAGCAACTGGCCAAGAGCAAGGACCAGCAGCCGAAGCCGTTGCCCGAATTCGGCAGCGCCGAAGACTGGCCTCTGCGCCAAGCACTGAATCAGTTGCAAGGCAAGACGGTGGTCGCCTCCAAGAGCGCGATCGAGCGCAAAGCGGAAGCGAAGACCGAGTAGGCTTCGGCTCACCGCATGAGGACAAAGCCCGCCTCGGCGGGCTTTGTTTATGGACGATACCCAGCTCCTGCGCTACTCGCGCCACATCCTGCTCGACGAGATCGGCATCGAGGGCCAGCAGCGCTTGCTTGCATCACACGCGCTTGTGATCGGCGCCGGTGGACTGGGCTCGCCGGTGGCGTTGTACCTCGGCACGGCGGGCGTCGGCCGCCTCACGATCGTCGACCACGACACGGTCGACTTGACGAATCTGCAGCGTCAGATCGCGCACAACCTGGCGCGCGTCGGCACACCCAAGGCAACATCGGCGCAAGCGTCGATCGCCGCGATCAACCCGGATGTGCAGGTCACTCCGCTGATCGAGCGTGCGGATGCGACGCGATTGGATGCACTCGTCGCCGAGGCCGACGTGGTGCTCGATTGCAGCGACAACTTCAAGACGCGACATGCTGTCAACGCAGCGTGCGTGAAGCACGGCAAGCCGCTGGTCTCCGGCGCCGCGATCGGTTTCGACGGCCAAATCTCGGTATATGACACGCGCACGCCCGATGCGCCGTGCTATGCCTGCATCTTCCCGCCCGAAGCCACCTACGAAGAAGTGCAGTGCGCAACGATGGGCGTGTTCGCGCCGCTGGTGGGCATCATCGGCACGATGCAGGCAGCCGAGGCGCTGAAGCTGCTGGCCGGCGTCGGCAGCTCGCTCGCGAGGCGCTTGCAGATGCTCGATGCGCGCACGATGGAGTGGAACGAGATCCGCATGCAGCGCCAGCCGCAGTGCGCGGTGTGCGGGCCGTCGCGACGCTGACGCACGGGTCAGCGGCCCACCGCGTCGGCGACCGCCTGCCGGATGACGCCAGCGATCGCAACGCAGTCGTCCCGCGTCAGCAGCAACGGCAGACGCAGATCGCACAGCCCAGCAAGCACCTTCTCGGCATTGGGCATCGGCTGCGGCTCGCCGAAGTAGCGCCAATGCGTCCACGCGCTGGTGAAGCCGATCGGCTCGTCGGCGCCGAACCACTTGATGTGCAGGCCGCGCGCGGCAGTCGCCTCGATGAAGCGCCGCCGTTCGTCGCGGCTCAGGTCGGCCAGCGAGAACTGGAACGAGCTGGCAACGAACTGTTCCTTGTCCGGGCGCGGCGGCACCATGACGTGCGGCGTCGCCTGCAACGCCGCTTCGAGCCAGCGGTAGCGTTCATTCCAGCGCGCACAGCGTTCGGTCAGCACCGCGCCGAGTTGCGGCCGCACGATGGCCGCCGGCAGGTTGCCCATGCGCAGGCTGAAGTTGGGCGTCACGTACTTCCAGCGCTCGAAGACCGCGTCGTCCGGGCGCGCGAGGTGCGATCGATACAGCATGTAGCTGCCCGAGAACAGGATCGCCTGCGCCGCCACGTCCTCGTTGTCGGTCACGAGCAGGCCGCCCTCGCCCGCATTGGCGTGCTTGTAGCTCTGCAGGCTGAAGCAGCCGGCGCGCCCCCAGGTGCCGGTGGCCCGTCCGTCCCAGGCTGCGCCCATGGTGTGCGCGCAGTCCTCTATGAGCTGCACGCCGTGGCGCCGACAGACCGCGCCGATGGCATGCATGTCGCCGATATGGCCGCGCATGTGCGACAGCAGCAGCGTCTTCGCGCCGCTGGACGCGGCCTTGCGGTCGAGGTCGTCGATGTCGATCGTGTAGTCGTCACGCACATCGACCAGCACCGGCCGCGCGCCCGCGTGCGCGATCGCGCCCGGCACGGGCGCCAGCGTGAAGCAGTTGCTGAGCACGGCGTCGCCGGCCTGCACGCCCGACGCCTTCAAGGCCACGAACATCGCCGCGCCGCAGGAGTTCATCGCGACGCAGTAGCGCGCGCCGAGTTGCCACGCGAACTCGGCCTCGAGCGCGGAGACCTCGCTCGGCTTGCCTCCGACCTCGCCGTAGCGGTGCAGCCGGCCGCTCTGCATCAGGGCCAGCGCGGCCTGCACGCCCGCCGGTGGGATCGGCTCCTGCCGGGTCAGGTCGATGTCGATCCGGGCCTCAGCTGCGGTGGCCATCGAGCGTTCCGAGATCGAAGCGCTCTTGCGGGTAGTACTTGTGCAGCCGCACGTCGCCGGTGCGGGCATGGCCCTCCATGCCTTCCAGGCGTGAGATACGGGCGGCCACCTGCCCCACCTCGCGCGACGCTTCGCGCGTGAGGCGCTGCCATGTGACTGTCTTGATGAACTTGCCCACCGACAGGCCGCCGGTGTAGCGCGCCGCGCCACGCGTGGGCAGGATGTGATTGGGGCCGCTGCACTTATCGCCGTAGGCCACCGTCGTCTCCTCGCCTAGGAACAGGGAGCCGTAGTTGCTGAGGTTGGCCAGCCACCAATCGAGGTCGCGCGCCATCACCTGCAGGTGCTCGCAGGCATAG
>JANOEG010000194.1:0-8550 GCA_031413095.1 Burkholderiales bacterium
GGTCCTCCTATGACGCAGGCGGGCATTACCAACCGGTTGTCAGCCTGAAAGGTGACACGAATAAGATGTGGAATTACCAAACCAATAAATCCGATTGTGCCGGCACTCGTTGGTCAGGCCGTTGATCACCGGCACGCGAGAGTTCGCCGCAAAGTCTTCGATCATCGATTGCGCGTAGGTGCGGATCATCACGATGTCGACCATGCGGCTGATGACACGTGCGCTGTCGGCGACCGGCTCGGCGCGGCCGAGATGGCTGTCACCGGTGGTCAGGTGGACCACCGAGCCGCCCATCTGGTACATGCCCGCCTCGAAGCTGACGCGTGTGCGCGTGCTGGCCTTCTCGAAGATCATTGCCAGCGTGCGATCGACCAGCGGCTGGTACTTCTCGTAGTTCTTGAAGCGCTTCTTGATCTCGCGCGTGCGCTCGAACAGATAGACATATTCCTCGGCGCGGAAGTCCTTGAACTGGAGGTAGTGCTTCATCAAGGTAGCGCCAGGTTTCACGACAGAAACTTCTTGACCAGCGGCGCGAGGATCGACACCACCTTGTCGGCTTCGGCGGTGGTCATGATCAGCGGCGGCAGCAGGCGCACCACGCGGTCGGCGGTGACGCTGATCAGCAGGCCGGCATCGCAGGCTTGCTTCAGCAGATCGCCGCAAGGCCGGTCGAGCTCGACGCCGATCATCAGCCCCTGGCCGCGGTACTCGACGATGCCTTTGACGCCGTCGAGTTCGCGCTCCAGCCCCGCACGCAGGTGCGCGCCGACGGTGGCCGCGTTGGCCAGCAAGCCGTCTTCTTCCATGATGCGCAGCGTCTCGATGCCGGCGCGCATTGCCAGCGGGTTGCCGCCAAAGGTGGTGCCGTGGTTGCCGGGGCCGAGCACGTTCGCGGCTTTCGGCCCGCAGACGATGGCGCCGATCGGCACGCCCGAGCCCAGGCCCTTGGCCAGCGGCATCACATCCGGCAGGATGCCGGCCCACTGGTGGGCGAACCATTTGCCGGTGCGGCCGAGGCCGCACTGCACTTCGTCGAGCATCAGCAGCCACTGCTTGTCGTCGCAGATCCTGCGCAGCGCCTGCAGGTACTCGGCGCGCGACGCATTGATGCCGCCTTCACCCTGGATCACTTCGAGGAACACGGCCACGACGTTGGGCCGCGTGCGCGCCGCTTCTTCCACCGCCGCGATGTCGTTCAGCGGCACGCGCACGAAACCTTCGACCAGCGGGCCGAAACCGGCTTGCACTTTCGGGTTGCCCGTGGCCGACAGCGTGGCGATCGAGCGCCCGTGGAAGGCTTTTTCGTAAACGATGATCTCGGGCTTGTCGATGCCGCGGTCATGGCCGTATTTGCGCGCGATTTTCAGCGCGCCTTCGTTGACTTCAAGGCCCGAGTTGCCGAAGAAGACGTTGGCCAATCCGGAGATCTCGCACAGCTTGGCCGCCAGCTTCTCCTGCAGCGGTGCCGCGTAGTAGTTGCTGGTGTGGATCAGTTTGGCCACCTGGTCCTGCAACGCCGGCACCAGCTTGGGGTGGCCGTGCCCGAGCGTGTTGACCGCAATGCCCGCCAAGGCGTCGAGGTACTCGCGGCCTTCGGTGTCCCAGACGCGGCAGCCGCGGCCGTGCGACAGCGCAATTGGCAGCCGCCCATAGGTGGACATCACATGGGGCTCGGCGGGGTGGGCCATCGGGGTGGGGCTCCTGTGGGCGTGAACGACGAAGGGGCCGGCCGCGGTGCAAACAGTTCACGCGGCGGCTCGCAAATGATTCTACGGTTGGCTCTGTCAGAGGCCGAAAACAGCTAGTCCACGGTACCGGTTCACATCATGATTGCTGCATTGCAACAACACCCAGGCACAATGCTTGCTGCTCCTCCCGGGCGGCCTGCGCTGGTGTTGATTGCCTGCGCCAGCGGCCACCAAATTGCCACGGCGCCCCAGTCGATCATGACCGTCCCCGTTCGCGCCGCGCGCGAGTTCATCATTCAAGGCATCACCAAAGATGGCCGCGTCTTCCGCCCGAGCGATTGGGCCGAGCGCCTGGCCGGCGCGATGTCGTGTTTTCGCCCCGGCGCGGCGGGCAAGGCCGGCATCAGCTCGTTCATCGGCTACTCACCTTATTGCGTGCCGACCAACGTCGGCGACGTCAAGGCTGTGATCGTCAATGAGGCACTGAAGGAGATTGAGCCGATGGCCTGGGACTTCGTTGCCAACTTCGCGCGTGACAACGATCTGCAGATGGGCGAGGTGTGTGTGCTGCCGGAGGCACCGACGCCGACGCAATGAAAAACGCCCGCAGCTGCGGGCGTTTGTTCTTGGGCCGGGGTCGGGTCAGGCGGCGAGGGCCAATGCCTTGACCTTGACAGCCAGGCGGCTCTTGTGGCGAGCGGCCTTATTCTTGTGGAAGATGCCTTTGTCGGCCACCGAGTCGATGACGCTCTGAGCGGCCTTGAACAGCTCGGCTGCCTTGCCCTTGTCACCGGCAACGACAGCCTTCTGCACGCCCTTGACGGCGCTGCGGTACTGGGAGCGCAGCGATGCATTCGCGGCGTTGAGCTTCACGTCCTGGCGCGCGCGCTTGCGGCCGGAGGCGATGCGGACAGTTTTCTTCTTGGCTTTGGTTGCGGTGGCCATGGAGCTAGGTGAGTCTGTGCAAAGAGCGCGAGTCTAGCATGCGAGACTCCGGGCTGACGAGCCACGGCCCAAGAGGTTAGTAGGCGCTTTCTAGACAATCCGCCCGCTCACTCTCCTGCATGAACCTTCTCAAGGCTGCTTCCACCGTCTCGCTGCTGACCCTGGCGTCTCGGGTGACCGGCCTGGTGCGAGAGCAGTTGATTGCGGCCACGTTTGGCGCTTCAGCGGCGACCGACGCCTTCAACGTCGCCTTTCGCATTCCGAACCTGCTGCGTCGGCTGTTCGCCGAAGGCGCGTTTTCGCAGGCCTTCGTGCCGATCCTGGCCGCCAGCCGCGAGAAGGACGGTGATGAGGCGACGCACCGGCTGGTCGATGCTGTCGCCACGATCCTTGCGTGGGCGCTGCTGCTGACCTGCGTCATCGGCGTAATCGCCGCGCCGATCCTGGTCTGGCTCTTGGCCAGCGGCCTGGAGCGCTTCGACAACGCGGTCCTGATGACCCGCGTGATGTTTCCGTACATCGGCTTCATGTCGATGGTGGCGTTGGCTGCGGGCATCCTGAACACGTGGAAGCGCTTCGCGGTGCCGGCCGTGACGCCAGTGCTGCTCAACGTCGCGGTGATTGCCGCGGCGTGGTTTGGCGTGCCGTGGTTCAAGTCGACCGGCGTGCAGCCGATCTACGCCTTGGCCGTTGGCGTCATGGCCGGCGGCGTGCTGCAGCTCGCGGTGCAGGTGCCGGCGCTGGCGCGCGTCGGCTTGCTGCCACGCATCGGCCTGGCACCGTCTGCGCTGCGCGCAGCCTGGCATCACCCCGGCGTGGGCCGCATCCTCAAGCAGATGGCGCCGGCCTTGCTCGGCGTGTCGGTGGCGCAAATCTCGCTGCTGATCAACACGCAGATCGCGTCGCATGTTGGCACCGGCGCCGTGTCGTGGTTGACCTATGCCGATCGCCTGATGGAGTTCCCGACGGCGCTGCTCGGCGTGGCGCTCGGCGTCGTGCTGCTGCCGCAGTTGTCGGCCGCACAGGCGCGAGACGATGCGGCGCACTACGCCGGCCTGCTCGATTGGGGTCTGCGTCTCGTGCTGCTGCTGGCGCTGCCGTGTGCGATTGCGTTGCTCGTGTTTCCGCAGCCGCTGGTGGCGGTGCTCTACCACTACGGCGCTTTCACCGAGCGCGATGTGGCGCAGACCGTGACGGCGCTGATGGGCTATGGCGTTGGCCTGATGGGTCTCATCGGCGTCAAGATCCTCGCGCCGGGCTTTTATGCGCGGCAAGACATCCGCACGCCGGTGAAGATCGCCATCGTCGTGCTGATCGCCGTGCAAGCGATGAACCTGGTCTTCGTGCCGATGTTCGGCCATGCAGGATTGGCCTTGTCGATCGGTCTCGGCGCGCTGGTCAATGCAACCTGGTTGTTCATCGGCTTGCGCAAGCGCGGTGTCTACACGCCGTCGCCGGGATGGGGCGGTTTTGCGCTGCGTGTGCTGCTGGCGTGCTCGGCGCTCGGCGGCCTTTTGTGGTGGGCTGCGCGCCACTTCGATTGGTTGCATTCGGCCGGCGTTGTGCGCGCCGCAATGGTGGCCGCGGTGCTGGCCGCCGCGGCGCTGCTGTACTTCGGCGTCCTGTTCGCTTGCGGCCTGCGCCCGCGCCAGTTCATGCGCCGTGGCTGACCGATACACTTCGTTTGTTGTGACCTCGCTCCTCTTCGAACGCCCGACGCCGCTCGATTACTTCGCAGCGTTGGTGGCCGACGACCAGCAGTTTTCGCAGCTCGAAGCGGCGGTGGCGGTGGCGCATGCGGTCGAACCCGATCTTGACGTTCAAGGCGTCTTGTCGACCGTCGACGGATTGGCCGTGAAGCTGAAGAACCGCATCGCCGCCGATACGGCGCCGTTGCAGCGCCTACGTTTGCTGAACCGCTACTTCTTCCAGGAGCTGGGCTTCGCCGGCAACGTCAACGACTACTACGCGCCGGAGAACAGCTACCTGCAGCATGTGCTCGACTCGCGCCGCGGCATCCCGATCACGCTGGCGCTGATCTACATCGAGATCGCGCAGCAGATCGGCCTTGAAGCACGTGGCGTGTCCTTCCCTGGCCATTTCCTGATCAAGCTGAAGATGCCACAGGGCGAGGTCGTTATCGACCCGTTCAACGGCCGCTCGTTGTCGCGTGACGATCTCGAAGAGCGGATCGAGCCGTATCGGCGACGTCACGGCCTGGTCGGCGATGCCGAGGTGCCGCTCGGTCTTTTCCTGCAGACCGCGACGCCGCGTGCGGTGGTGGCGCGCATGCTGCGCAACCTGAAAGAGATTCACCGCGGCGCCGAAGAGTGGCCAGCGCTGCTGGCCGTGATGCAGCGCCTCGTGATCCTGCTGCCCGACGATTGGGACGAGCGCCGCGACCGCGGCCTGGTCCGCGCCGAACTCGGCGACGACGACGGCGCGTTGCAGGACCTGGTGGCCTATGTCGAGCACAGTCCGGGCGCCGACGACGTGCGTGCGATCAACGATCGCATCGGCGAGTTGCGAGCGGCGGGCCGGCCGCAACTGCACTGAGCATGTCGTTGAACCCCTCGCAACGCCGCAGCCTGATCTGGTTCGCCGTCGCTGCCGGCGCGGTGCTGTTGCTGTGGCTGCTCGGCCCGGTGCTGACGCCCTTCATCGTTGCCGCGGTGCTGGCTTATGCGCTGCACCCGGCAGTCGAAGCGCTGGCGGCACGCCGCGTGCCGCGCCTGTTGGCCGTGGTGCTGGTCGAAGTGCTGGCCATCGTCGCGCTGTTGGCGCTGGTGTTGCTGGTCATCCCTGTGATCGCCAAGCAACTGCCGCTGCTGAGGGATCAGATTCCCTTGCTCGCCGAGCGCGCCAACTCGACGCTCACGCCGTGGCTGGCGCAGTTCGGCATCCATGTCGCGCTCGACAGCGCCAGCATCAAGGCCTTCGTGTTGAAGACGCTGGATGCCAACCTCGAAGACTGGATGGCCACTGCGCTCAGTTCAGCGCGCATCGGCGGCAGCATGCTGCTGGCGCTGGTCGGCAATGCGTTCCTGATGCCGGTGGTGCTGTTTTATTTGCTGATCGACTGGCAGAACCTCGTCGAACGCTCGCAGGCGCTGATCCCGCCGCGGCTGCGCGAGAACGTGCTCGGCTTCTTTGACGAATGCGACAGCGTGCTCGGCCAGTACCTGCGCGGCCAATTGATGGTGATGGCGGTGCTGGCGCTGTACTTCAGCATCGCCCTGGCCATCGCAGGCTTCGACCTTGCGTTGCCGGTGGGCGTGTTCACCGGTCTGGCGTTTTTCATTCCGTACCTCGGCTTTGGCCTCGGCCTGGCCTTGGCGCTGCTGGCCGGCGTGCTGCAGTTCGGCGGCTGGTACGGGGTGATCGCCGTCGCCGTGATTTACGGCGTCGGGCAGGTCACGGAGAGTCTCGTGCTGACGCCGCGTCTGGTGGGGGAGCGCATCGGGTTGAATCCGCTGGCCGTCATCTTTGCGCTGCTGGCTTTCGGCCATCTGTTCGGTTTTGTCGGCGTGCTGATCGCGCTGCCGGTCAGCGCCGTGCTGCTCGTCGCGCTGCGGCGTGCGCAGGGTGCTTACCTGTCGAGCCGCCTTTACCAAGGCTGAGTGACGTGCGACAGATCCCGCTCGCCATCGCCCCCGAGCCGCTGATGACCTTCGAGACCTTCGTCGCTGGCGCCAATGGGGCGGCGTTGACCCACCTGCAGGCGCTCGGTGCGCAGGCAGGCGCGCCGTTGTACCTGTGGGGTGCGAGCGGCAGCGGCAAGACCCATCTGCTGCGCGCGTTGTCTCAGGCGGTGTTGGCGCGTGGCGGCAGCGCGGGCTGGTTTGGCGTCAACACGCCGCTGCCGTGGCTGTTCGATCACGGCTGGTCGCTGGTGGTGCTGGACGATTGCGACAGTTTCGACAACGTGCATCAGCATGCCGCTTTCACGTTGTTCATCGATGCGGTCGCGCACAACGCGCAAATCGCCGCGGCGGGCTCGATGCCGCCAACCGATCTGCCGCTGCGCGACGACCTGCGAAGCCGGCTCGGGTGGGGCGACGTGTTTTCGCTCGAAGCGTTGTCCGAGTGGGAAGCGCGATGCGTGTTGTCAAACGAGGCCGAGCGCCGCGGCATCCTGCTGTCGGACGATGTCCTGGGCTACCTGATGACGCGCTTTTCGCGCGACTTGAAGCACCTGATGCGCCTGCTCGACCGCCTCGACGAATTTGCGCTGGCCGAGAGCCGGGCGGTGACGGTGCCGCTGCTCAAGAAGATGTTCGAGGAAGAGGGCGCCGGGCTGTGATCCCAGCACTTACCTGATGAACCTGACCCTCTTCGACCTCGACGGCACGCTGATCGAAACCGACTCCGACCACGCCTTCGGCGAGTTCCTGGTGCAAATGGGCTGGGCCGACAAAGACAGCTTCAAGCAGCGCAATGACCAGTTCTATGCCGAATACCTGGCCGGCACGATCGATGTCGCGGCCTACCTCGACTTCGCCACCGCGGCCTGGCGCGCGCAGCCCGAGCATGAAGCGCTGGCGATGCGCGAGCGTTTCGTGCGTGAAGTGATGCGCCCCGCCGTGCACGAGCGGGCGTTGACCTTGGTTCGACAGCATCAGCAGGCTGGCGACTGCGTGGCCATCGTCACCGCAACCAACGAGTTCGTGACGCGGCCGATCGCCGATCTTTTCGGCATCGACACTCTGATCGCCGTCGAGCTCGAACGCGATGCGCAAGGCCGCGCGACCGGCCGCTCCAAAGGCGTGCCGACCTTCCGAGAAGGCAAGGTGACGCGCGTCGAACAATGGCTTGCCGGCTTGAGCCACGCGGCGTCAGACTTCGACCGCATCACTTTTTACAGCGACTCCATCAACGACCTGCCACTGCTCGAATGGTCCACCCACCCAGTGGCCACGAACCCGGGTGCCAAGCTCGAAGCCGTGGCCGCAGAACGCGGCTGGCCGATACTTCACCTTTTCGAACGAAAAGAATGATCCGAAAGTTCATCGACAAGCTGCTCGGCAAAACACCCGCAGCGCCCACCAAGCCGGGCGGCGTGCCACTGGGCAAACGCGCCGAGATCGCCGCGGCCGAGCATGGCATCGACCCGAAGCTGGTCGACGAGCGCGCCGAGCGCGTCGTGCGTACCTTGCAAGAGGCGGGGCACCAGGCTTTCATCGTCGGCGGTGCGGTCCGCGATCTGCTGGTCGGCCGCCGGCCGAAGGACTTCGACGTTGCCACCGACGCAACACCCGAACAGGTCAAGTCGCTGTTCCGGCGAGCTTTCATCATCGGCCGGCGCTTTCGCATCGTTCACGTCGTCCATGGCCGCGGGCGCGACCATGAGGTGATCGAAGTTTCTACTTTTCGCGCGTATCTGGACGCTGACCAGGCCGACCAGGTGGCGGGTAACGAGAAGACCTCGAAGAGCGAGCTCGCCGGCAAGACCCATGTCGTCGATGCCAGCGGACGCGTGCTGCGCGACAACGTCTGGGGGCCGCAGATCGAAGACGCTGCGCGGCGCGACTTCACCATCAACGCCTTGTACTACGACCCGGTCACGCAGATCGTCGTCGACTACCACCAGGGCCTCAAAGACCTGAAGAAGCAGACGCTGCGGATGATCGGCGACCCGGCGACGCGTTACCGCGAAGACCCGGTGCGCCTGCTGCGCGTGGTGCGCTTCGCGGCCAAGCTCGGGTTCAACATCGAGCCGGCGACGAAGAAGCCGATGGCCGAGACGGCCAAGCTGCTCGACAACATCCCGCAGTCGCGCCTGTTCGACGAGATGATCAAGCTGCTGCAGACCGGCCATGCGCTGGCCAGCGTGGCCGAACTGCGCAAGCAGGGCCTGACGCAGCTGTTCCCGCTGCTGGCGCCGCTGATGGTCGAACCGGTGACACCGAAGCCGCAG
>JANOEG010000195.1:0-3607 GCA_031413095.1 Burkholderiales bacterium
CCGGACACTGCGGGCGCGGCCACCGAGGTGCCGCTGAGCGTCATCAGCGCCTGGCCCGGCGCCTGCGACGCGCCGACAACCTGCGTCAGCACCGGATAGGTCCGCGCCAGCAGGTTCAAGCCGGCCGCTGCACCGCTTGAATCGGCGCCCGACGCCGTCAGCACCTTGTTGCCCGGTGCCACGAGATCGGGCTTGATCAGGTTGTCGGTCCAGCGCTTGCCGCTGGCGTAGGTGAACGTGCCACGCGTAGGGCCGCGCGAACTGAAGCTCGTCATCACGTCATCAGCACGGGTGGCGGTGCCGACCATGTTGTTGGCGCCGACGGTGATGACTGACGGCTCATGCCCCGGCGACGAGACCGCGCCATACACCTCGCGGCCGCTGTCGTCCTTGCCGGCGTTGCCGGCCGAGGTGACGACGACGACACCCGCAGCCACTGCGCTGCGAGCGGCGCGTGCCAGCGGATCGACCAGGAACGAATCGGTGGAGGCCGCACCCAGGCTCATGTTCATGACGCGGATGTTGGCCAGCTTCGAGCGCTGGATCACCCAGTCGATCCCGGCAAGCACATCGGCCATGTTGCCCACGCCCTGCTCGTCGAGCACGCGAACGTCGTACAGATCGGCGCCGGTGGCGATGCCGCTCGAGTCCGGCATCTGGTAGCTGCCGGCGCCCGCAGCCACGGCGGCCACAGCCGTGCCGTGCCCGTAGGCATCAGGGTTCTTGGCGAACAGCGGCGACGCTGCTCCGCCAGTCCAGGTGAAGTAGGCCGCGGTCAGCATCTTGATGGTCGGGCTGTGGTCCCTGCCCGCGGTCCAGCTCGTGGTGCCGAAAACGCTCCGTCCCATGCTGACGATGTCCACCGACGCGCGCACTCGCGTCTTTCCGTCGGTGCCCTGCAGGTTGCGGTGGCGGAAGTCGATCCCGGAGTCGAGTACGGCGATGCCGACGCCACGACCGTCGAGCGCGGTGCCCGTTCCGGCGCCGGGCAGGGCATCGCCCGCGCCGCTGACCATCTGCATCAGGCTGGCTTGACGCTGCGTGGCACGGTTCGGCGAGATGGCCAGCACGTCGCCGCGTTGGGCCACCGCAGCGAGCGCCGAGGCCGGCAGCATTGCCGACAAGGCGCGCACCGCCACGTAGTTGTAGAAGACCGAACCGCCGCGTGCGAGCACGTCAGCGCGCAGCGAAGTGAGCTCCGCGTCGGTGCCGACGCCGACGATGAGCACCTTGACCAGCACCTTGCCATCGACGGACCTGGCCCAGGACGCATCTGCCGGGAGCGTCCCTGGCGACGCGGCGAGAGGGAGCAGATCGCTTGAAAGTTTGTCGAGATAGCTCGGCGCCGGTGCCGCGCTGGAGATCTTTGCGGTCGTCTGCGTCGATCTTTTAGCCGCCATCGCCGGGGACATCGCGCCGAAGCAAAGGAGCAGCGTCGCAGTCAAGGCCCCATGCGGCCACCGAAGCGAGGACCTGTTTCGGCCCTTCGTTGTCGTGTTCATCGATCACTCCCTCACTTGTCGTTGTTGGTGCAGCGTCATACGGACCGCTTGATGGCGCAATCATCTCAATTTGTTTCAGCCTTGAGCAGGATCGACGTCTCGCTTCGTGATGAATACCGCGTGCGCTTTGCGCGACTCCAGGGCACTCTTTGTCCACTCGGTCACATGGCGCGGAACTTGAGCGCGGCGTTCGTGATGCAGTTGGCTGACAGCGACCGGCTTTCAGCGGATGGCGCCAGAAGAATCGCCGGCGTGTCGTCGGGGCTGTCGATGCTGTCGTGGCACCGCAGTTGAGGGGTGCGCGAACGCGAACGAGCCACCGCGGCGTGCGCACATTCCTTGGCCACCGCACGGGACACAACGGGTTGGCTCAGCCGAGCGACAGCGCCAGAAAGTCGACGAAGGCCCGCACCCGCGCCGCCAGCTGGTGGCGTTGCGGGTACACCGCGTAAATGTCAGCGTCGGGCGTCGCGTACTGCGGCAGCACCTGCACCAGTCGGCCGTTCTTCAGGAAGCGTTCGATGTCCCACTCGGCGCGCATCAGGATGCCGTGGCCATCGAGCGCCCAGGTGACCGCGATTTCGCCATCGTTGGTGGTCAGATTGCCGCGTGTCTTCACGGCCTCGGTCTTCGCATGGCTGCCGCGGCCGCCGGAGAGACGCCAGACGCCATAGGCCTCTTCGCCCTGCCGGATGCCGATGCAGTTGTGCTTGGTCAGGTCGTTCGGAACCTTCGGTATGCCGTGCTTGGCCAGATAGGACGGCGACGCGCTCAGCAGGCGACGATTCGCCGCAATGCGGCGCGCGATCACACGGCTGTCCGGCGGCGCGCCGAAGCGGATGCAGACGTCGAATGCGTCTTCCGTCAACGGCGGCGGGTTGACCGAGACCTGCAACTGCACCTCGACCTGCGGATGTTTGCGCACGAAGCGCGAGATCAGCGGCGCCACATGGCTGCGCCCGAAGCCGAGTGTCGCGTTGACGCGCAGCAGGCCCTGCGGTGTGGCCTTGGAGACGCCAAGCAACTGCGCCATGTCGTCAATCTCACCGAGGATGCGGCGCGCATGCTCCAGGTACATCTCGCCCTCGGGCGTCAGACTCATGCGCCGCGTCGTGCGGTTGACCAGCGACACACCGACGCGCGACTCCATCAGCGCCAGGTGCTTGCTGACCGCCGGCGTCGTGATGCCGAGTTCGCGCGCGGCGGCACTCAGGCTGCCAGCGCTGGCCAGCGCGGAAAAGAAGCCGAGATCGGTGGGTTGAATGCCGGCGGTCATGCGCGTTCGATTGTTGAATCCAGGTTAACGATGGATTCACTTTAGACCTGCGCACACAGGCCGTCCAGTTTCTACAGTGACGCCATCCGCCCACCCTCACGAGGACATCACCATGAAGACCTATTCCATCGCCACCATCCCCGGCGACGGCATCGGCAAGGAAGTCGTGCCCGCCGGCCAGCAAGTGCTGGAAGCGCTCGCCAAGTCGAGCAGCGCGTTCCGATTCGCCTTCGAGAGCTTCGACTGGGGCGGCGACTACTACCGCGCGCACGGCGTGATGATGCCGGCCGACGGCCTGGACGCATTGCGCGACAAGGACGCGATCCTGTTCGGCTCGGCCGGCGACCCGCACATCCCCGACCACATCACGTTGTGGGGCCTGCGCCTGAAGATCTGCCAGGGCTTCGACCAATACGCCAACGTGCGGCCGACGCGCATCCTGCCCGGCATCGACGGCCCGCTGAAGCGCTGCGGCCCCGACGATCTGAACTGGGTCATCGTGCGCGAGAACTCGGAGGGCGAATACGCCGGCGTCGGCGGTCGGGTGCACCAGGGCCACCCGATCGAAGCCGCCACCGATGTCTCGATGATGACCCGCGCGGGAGTCGAACGCATCATGCGTTTCGCCTTCAGGCTGGCGCAGTCGCGGCCGCGCAAGTTGCTGACCGTGATCACCAAGAGCAACGCGCAGCGCCACGCGATGGTGATGTGGGACGAGATCGCGCTGCAGATCAGCCACGCGCATTGCCCGTCGCTGCTGTGTCTCGGCCACGCGCTCAAGACTGTGGGGCGTCAGGAGGAGGCGATAGATGCCTACCGAAGGTGTGCC
>JANOEG010000196.1:0-10753 GCA_031413095.1 Burkholderiales bacterium
GCGCACGGGTTCAAGAACGAGATCCGCCAGGCAAATACATCTTACAATTTCAGGATAGGCACGCTGCGCGGGATGCACTACCAGATTCCGCCGCACGCGGAAGTGAAGATGGTGCGCTGCACCGTGGGAGTTCACTGGTCGCGGCCTGCGGGGTGTAGCCACAGTCGGTGCCGCCCCCGTAGCTGAAGTCGCAGCCAGGGGTGCCGGTATCCACCACCGTCGGCAGCCGCCAGCCATCGATGCCATTGACGATCAGGTTGTTGGCCCAGGCAACGGCATCTTGCCAATACAAGAAATTGCCATTGATGTTGTTGCCCATGTTGACGTTGGCATCGCGCAGCCAGGAGACGTCAAGCACCGTGTCGTAAAACGCTTCCGGACCGTTTGCGACGTTGCCGTCCAGGTCGCGGTACTGCAACGTGGTTTCCCATGTTCCTTGCCCAGAGACAGCACCGGCGGCCCGCGCGCCACCGACCGCCGAACCAACAACTACAGCGACCAGCGCGGTCAGACCAACTTTCATGTCTTCTCCAAATAACTTCAAGTTAAGCCCGAGCTGGGCAATTTCATTGCTGGTTCATTCGAGCGTGACGACCAGGCTCCTCAATTGGCCGTATCGCAGGGCCAGCGCCAGGGGTTCAGGCAACCAGGCGCCTGCGTGCGTTGCGCGGCCGCCATTGGCGAAGTTCAACTCGAATGACACTGGCGCTACCGCGCCGGGACCAAACGTGGCGCGCTGTGTCGGGTTGTCATACACCACCCAAGTCGCCCCGAACAACTTGAAGCCGAAGCAGTCGGCGCCGAAACCCCCTGTGGGCTGAGTCGTGAACAGCCAATCGGCCAGCACCGGCCTCGGCTCGAAGCGCAGCGCGCCATCGACCACGCGGAACGGCGCTGCGCCCAGGCCCATGTGCAGCACCATGCTGATCCACTCGGCCGTCGCACCACTGAGGCGCGCCACGAAACCGGCGCCATGCACCTTGGGATCGGGGAAGCGGCTGCTGGCGATGAAGGACGAGTTCTCCAGCGGCGAGCGGCCATAGACCGCGGGGTCGTGGAAGGCGACGAGGCCGCGCCGCAGGTCCTGGTAGAACTCTTCCGCAAGGCCACTGCGCATGGTCTCCAACATGAACTTGTAGTGCATGTGAAGGAAGATGGATTCGTTCTCCAGCCAGCCTGGCGAGAATATCTTGCTGCGCCCGATCTCGAAGGTCTCGGCGTCGAGCGGGACGTTGACGCGGTACATGCCGAGCTTGGCGTCGTAGAGCGATGACTGGCGCACTGCGCGGTACAGCGCTCTGGCCTGCTCAGCATCGGTGCTCGATCGCAGCGCGTGCACCGCGCCTTCGAGAAACGCGCCAACCGGTTTCTGCACAAAGCGCAGCGCTTGCACGTGCACTGCAGCGGCTTCGTCTTGCGCTTGCCGCGCCTCGCCGGGCAGGACGTCGAACTCGGCGATCTCGTGGGTGTAGTAGCTGACCGGCAAGCCACTGTCGTGGACGGCACTGGCCAGGCCACGTGCCAGCACGCGATCGACGGCGTCCAGGAATCGAGTGATTGCTGCAGCGGACAGGGCAGCCTCGTCGCCCGCCACACCCAGGAGGATCTCGGCGCGGAAGGCTTCGCGCCGACTTGCCAGCTGCTGCCATGTGGGAAAGAAATCTTGCGCATCGACTCGCTCGAGAATCTCGGTCACCGAGCGCAGCAACGCGTCCACTTCAGTCGCCAACAGCAAGGGCCGCTCGGGTGCCAGATGGTCTTGCACCGCGCGCCGCGCGAAGGCGATCCAACGTTGCAGTGCAAACGCTTCGTGGGTCGATGAGCCCACCAGCCCCGGCAAGCCATTCAAGGCATCGCACCAGCCCGGCTTCTCGGCTTCCATTTCGAGGCCTGTGCCACCCGGGTCGAATAGCGTCGACTTGACCGCCAGTAGGCCCAGAATCTTGGCCAGCAACGTGGTGCGGTAGATGGCGCCCACGCCGTATGCAGTGCGCAGTGCATGCGGCTGCTCGGTTCGCTGCGAAATCAGGCGAGCCTTATCGGCGTCCTTGACCACGGCGTGGAGCTGGCGAACCGACCCGTCCTCGCGCAGCACGTACTTCTTGTCGCGCGGTTGCACGACGTGCTCGTTGTCGAATATCGTGAAGTCGGCGCGTTCAACCAGCAAGGCACGCAGACGGTCCGGATACAGCCCAGCGTAGCTGTCGATCAGGTCGAGGTTGTAGATCCAGTGGTCGACCCAGTAGCCTTCGGCATGGACAGCGCCCTGGATCTTGTCGGCGCGGCCGAGGATGCAGTCGAACCAGGGCCGTGCCATCTGCGGTGCAGCGTAGGCCTCGATCAGCGCATCCTGCAACTGCCCCGGGCTGAAGGGCTGGGCCAGAAAGCGGTGCCAGGCGGCGGTGTTGCCGGCGGGCCAGTCCTGCCAAAGCAGCGCCAACTGCTCCAGCGGCACGCGGAATTTCTCTGCCTGGATCACCAGCGGGTTGTTGCCGTCAAGCTGCATCAAGCTGAAGAAGGTTTCGATGTTCGAGGCATCGACCGCCGGAAAGATGAAGTTCTCCGAGCGGCGGTTCTGGTTGACGTCGCGGAAGTTGGCGTTGCCTTGCGACCAGTACGTCGGCGCGAGCTCGAACACGTTGTAGTCGCGCTCCATGTCGCCATGCTTGCGCGTGAAGGTGTGGAACACGCGCGGTCCGCGCGGGCCGTCGGTGACCACGGGTTGCCCGCCACGCAGCGTGTTGTCGAGAAAGGCTTGGCGCGTGTAGAGGTCGAGTTGCGCCGGACCGGCAATCAAGGCAAAGCGCGCGCTGAGCGACGAAATGAGCTCGCGGTTCTCGTTGCGCTTGCGGCTGGCGTACAGCACATCCTCGGCCACGCGTCCGCGCAAGCGGCGCGCGCTGTCCCAATCTGGGGCCTGGCCGAAGTACGAGGTCCAGCTTGTCGTGGCCCCCGGCTCGAGCGACGCCGACAGGCTGGCGAAGGCGCAGCCAGTCAACGTGTCACGGCGCGCGGCCAAGGGGTCGAGGTGCTCGCCGCGCGCGAACGGCAGCGGCGTGCGCAGGCTGGTGTCCGAGCCGAAGACGAGATCCGGGTCGGTCATCATCGGCACGAATTGGCCATCGCACATCGTGAAGGCGAAGAAGCCGCCGTCGATCCACTGCACATCGGGCTTGTCGGAGGGCTCGACCTTGAGCTTGAAGAAGGGCAGGGCGTCTTCGACGTGCCGCACCTCGGCAAAGGCCTCCATCGTGCGCGACATCTGCTTCTGCAGCTTTTCTTCGAGGCCGAAGGGAACGATCTGCGGCAGGCCGTCGAGGATGTCGGCCTGCAAGCTCTGGGACCCGATGTTCTCCAGCGTGACCTGGCGCACCAGCGCCGGGAGGCTCTCGCCTGGCAGCGTGAAATAGACGACGCGCATGCGAAGGCCCAGCGCGGGGTGTATCTCTTCGATCTCGAGCTCCTCGGCGCGCACGCACAGGCGCTGCGTCACGCCGATGGCGGGGCAGGTGAAGAAGGGTTCGTGCAGCGTGATACCGCTGTTCCCGGCAATGCGAAAGAAGCTGCGAAATCCGAGCAGCGGCGTCAGCGCATAGGCCTTGTTGGCGGGGTGGAACTCCAACATCGCGCTGTTGCGGTCGCGCACGCCGAAGCTCGAGATGCACTGGCCGCGGTTAGCGTAGAAGACCCACATCGGCTTGCCGTACTCGCCGGCGATGCCAGGCAGGAAGCTCGAGAAAGGCCGCGCCTCATTGAAGCCGCTGACGTGGAAGCCGTCGGCTTCAAGGGAAGGGGTGTGCGTCATGCGGCGTGAGGCAGCATCAGCTCGGGGTAGATCTTGTGCATGACCCGTTTGGGCCGCCGATCAACGGTGAACAGGCCCCAATGCTTCTCGGGTTCGAGCGGGTCTGGTGAGCCCTTCCACGGCTCGTCGAAGGCTTCGAAGACGAAGGTCAGGATGCCGGCTGCCTGAGTCCACTCCATCAGGTCACGGTAGTAGAAGTCCTGCAGTTCCTGCGAGGCATGCTCTGCGTTCATGCCGCGGCCGTTCGACTGGGAGGCCCAGCCGGCTTCGGTGATGACCACTGGCGTGTCCGGGTACAGACTCGCCACACTGTCGAAGTTGTCCTTCGTGTAGTCGATCGCCTCGTCGATGGATTTGTATTCCCACAGCGGATAGGTGTGCAGCGAAATGAAGTCCAGCTCGGGCGTCAGATCGTGCAGCTTGTTCTGCCACGGCACGTAGTTTTCGCAGAAGGTCACCGGCTGGGCCACCACTTTCTTGACCCGGCGCACGTACTCGATCAACTGCGGCACCGGTACCAGGTGGTCGGTCCAATCGACGGTGGCTTCGTTGCCGACAGCGACCGAGAAAACGATGTCGGGGTAGCGCTTGGCCAGTGCGATCAGGCTAACGATCTCGGCGTCATTTTCGCGCCGGCTGGCTTCGAGTTGTTGTTGCGTCAATGTCTCGCCCCAGGGGCAGCCGACGTTGTTCACCTCGGCGCCGAGGTGCGCGCCAAGCAGGACTTGAAAGGGCAGGCCGTCATTGCGGATGACCTCGAGCACGCGCTCGGCGTGCGGGCTGCAGTCGTACAGACGCAGCAGGCGCCAGTGCTTGTGCAGGATCCCCAGGTCTTCGCGAATCTCGGCCAGCGACGGGTAGCTCTTGTCGCCCGGGCTCTGCCCCTGGCGGTAGCCCGAGTAGCAGATGGCGTTTCCGGTCGGCAGTTTCAACATCAGGGGCTCGTGAATTTGGGTCGGCCGTTCGTGTCCCACAGCCCCCAGTACGCGCCGACATCGCCTTCGGTGCCGGCCTTCCACGCTTCGTCGAAGGCGGCGAAGTAGAAGGTCTCGATGCCGGCTTCGCGCGCCCAGTGCTGGGTGTCGATGAAGTAGCGCATGGCGCCCTCGCGCGAAGGCGCTGCGCCGTGGAACGGGCTGCCCTGGTCGGGCCAACCGGTTTCGCTGATGACGATGCGCTTGCCCGGCGCCGCAGCGCGTGTTCGCGCCACCATGTCCTGCATGTAGGCCACGGCCTGCTCGCGCGGGCAGCCTTCCCAAAACGGGTAGCAGTTGGTCAGGACCACATCGCAGGCGGCGGTGATGCGCGGGTGCTTCTCGAACAGGTAATAGGCGTCCACATAGCCCACCGGCACGCCGGGCAGTGCGCGCTTGACGCGTTCGATGCAGCCGAGCAGTTCGTCCTCGACCAAGTCTTCGCGCAACAGCACCTCGTTGCCGACGGCCACGATGTCGGCGTGGCCGGCACGCGCGACCTCGATCACGCCTTGCAGCTCGCGCGCGTTGATCTCGCGGTCGGCGCTGAGCCAGGCGCCGACGAGGGTCTTCAGGCCCAACTCATGGGCGAGGCGCGGCGTGTGCTCGTGGCCGTCGGTGCAAGAGAAGCTGCGCACCCAGCCGGCATAAGGTTGGATGACTTTCAAGCGTTCGCGGATCTGCGACTCGGAGACCGCAGCGCCCGGGGCCTGGCCGTCGACATAGGGGCTGAAGCACAGGCCGTGCACGCCACGCGACAGCACAGCGCGAAACTCGGTCTCAAGCTGTGAGCGCGCGGCGTCGGTCCAGACGACCGGTGATGAACGCTGCCAACGGCCGTCGCGCGCAGCGGCGGGGTCGGCGCCCGAGTGAGCGGCGCCGTCAAGCCATTGGCCCCGGTCGGCGTCGAAGGAGGAATGCAGCGGCTTGGACATCGGCTCTTTCAGTCAGGGTTTCTTGTGCCAGGGCAACTTGCCCGGGCCGCGGGGCTTGGCGGGGCCGTAGCCATCGACCTTGTCGTACACGCGCACGTAGTCGACGATCAGTTCCGCGGGGAAATGCGTTGCCGCGTTGGGCGCGCCGGGAAAGTTGCCGCCGACGGCGACGTTCATCACCAGATAGAAGGGTTGGTCGAACGGCGCCGGCCACGGGTTGACATCCGAGGCGCGCCTGGCCTCGATGCCCTGGCCACCCGCCGTCTTGCTGCAGCTCCACCAATGGTCGCAGGTCGAGGTGTGCACGCCATCGATGTAGAAGCGGATCTCGCCCGGCTCCCACTCGACCGAGTAGACATGCCAGTCGGCTACCGTGCTGCCGCCGGGCAGCGGGTGCACATTCGTGATCAGCGATCGCTTTGGATAGACCGACCCAAAATGGATGCTGTTCAGCACCTCATCCGGTTTGTCGCCGATGATTTCCATCACGTCTATCTCGCCCGACGCAGCCCAGCCGCCGTAGCGGTCGTCCTGCGGCAGCAGCCACAACGCCGGCCAGAGGCCCTTGCCCCATGGCACCTTGGCGCGGAACTCGAACTTGCCGTAGAGCTTGGTGAACAGCGGCTTGCCATCGCGCCCAAGCGTCTTCAGGCGCGCCGAGGTGTAGCCGCAGCCATGCAGCGACTCTTTCACCGCCCGGATCGTCAGCAGGCTGTTCTTGACGAAGACGTTCTCAGGTTCATGCGTGTAGTACTGCAGTTCTTCGTTGCCCCAGCCCGAAATCCAGACGTGATGCTGGTAGTCGAAAAAGCCGTTGCCGATGTCGAACGCCCACTTCGACGGGTCGATGCGGTCGCCGTCGAACTCGTCATTCCAGACGAGCTTCCACGCGTCCTTCCGTTTGCCCTTGGCCATGGTCGCGCGGATCGGCCCTAGGGCAACAATCGTCCGTCCGCTGCGAAGGTCAGCGCCCACGCGGCGTCAGGCGCCAGGCCGACGGTCTGACCGGCCTCGACTGGGCTGCTTTCGGCGCCAACCTTGGCCGTCAGCAGCTCGCTGATGCCGTCAACTTTCAGGTGAATGATCGATGAGTCGCCAAGGTGCTCGGCCAGAGCCACGCTGGCGGTGATGCCCTGGCCCGCGGGTGTGATGCGAAGGTGCTCCGGCCGCAGCCCGGCGCGCTGCACGCTGGCCGACGCTTGGCCCGCCAGCGCGTTCCACAGTGCTGCATGCGCTGCGGCGGCAATATTGGCGGGTGGGCGTGGGATCAGGTTGATGCGCGGCGCGCCGATGAATCCGGCCACGAATTCGTTGGCCGGCTTGTTGTACAGCGCCATCGGCGGCCCGAGTTGTTCAACCAACCCCTTGTTGAAGACCGCAATGCGGTCGCCCAGCGTCATCGCTTCGACCTGGTCGTGGGTGACGTAGATCATCGTCGTCGCCAGCTCCTTGTGCAGCCGCGACAGTTCAATGCGCATGTTCACTCGCAACGCGGCGTCGAGATTGGACAGCGGCTCGTCGAACAGGAACACCTTGGGCTTGCGCACGATGGCGCGGCCGATGGCCACGCGCTGGCGCTGGCCGCCCGACAGCTCCTTGGGAAAACGTCCGAGCAGCTCCGTGATGCGCAGGATCTCGGCCGCACGCCCGACCTGGATCGCACGTTCGGCCTTGGCCACGCCGGCCATCTTCAGCGCGAATCCCATGTTCTCTGCGACCGTCATGTGCGGGTACAGGGCGTAACTCTGGAACACCATCGCCGCGCCGCGGTCGGCCGGGCGCAGGTCGTTGGCCCGCGCACCGTCGATCAGCACGTCGCCGCCGGTGACAGATTCCAATCCGGCGATCATGCGCAGCGTGGTCGATTTTCCGCAGCCCGAAGGCCCCACAAAGACGATGAACTCGCCGTCGGCGACGTCCATGTCGATGCCCTTGATGACATCGACAGCCCCGTAGCTCTTGCGGATGCCGCGCAGCGTGACCTGTCCCATCCTATGCCCCGGTTGCGGCCACAGCGCGCTGTGCGTGCAGGGCCTTCTGACGCCGCAGAAAGTCCGCGTACCACAAGGCACTGTCCTTGGGTGTGCGGCGTTGGCTTTCATAGTCGACATGCACGATGCCGAAGCGCTTCTCGTAGCCCGAGGCCCACTCGAAGTTGTCGAGCAGGCTCCAGACCATGTAGCCCTCCATGCGCACGCCCTGGCGGATGGCGTCACCGACGGCGTCAATATGCCGTGCGATGTAGTCGGTGCGCTCGCCATCGTGCACGTGGCCATCGACCATGTTGTCCTTGAAGGCGCCGCCGTTCTCGGTGATGTACAGCGGCGGCACCGGGTAGTCGCGTTGCAGGCGCAGCAGCACATCGGTCAGGCCGCGCGGGTAGATCTCCCATCCCATGTCAGTGACCCCGTAGCCGCTGTCGTGCACCTTCCATTGCTCAGCGGCACTGACCACAGAGCGCGAGTAGTAGTTGATGCCAAGGAATTCCATCGGTGCCGCAATCGCTTGCAGGTCGCCGCCTTCGACGCGCGGGGCGTCGGCCCCGAGGAAGTCGAGCACGTCCTGCGGATAGGCTGCCTTGAACAGCGGGTCCATGTACCAGCGCACCAGGCGGCCGTCTTCGAGATGGGCTTTTTCGAGGTCTGCGGCGGACTCGGTAGCGGGCTGGATCGGCGACAGGTTGAGCACGATGCCCAGCTTGGCAGCGCAGCCCTGTGCCCTTAAGGCCTGCAAAGCCAGGCCATGGCTTAGCAGCAGGTGGTGCGAGACCTGCATGGCCACGGCGCGATCCTTGATGCCCGGGGCGAAGACGCCGGTCTCATGGCCCAGCATCGACATCACCCAGGGTTCGTTGTGGGTGGTGATTGCGGCCACGCGATCACCCACTCGCTTGGCCATGCCCGCTGCGTACTCAACAAAACGATGAACCGTATCGCGTTGGGCCCAGCCGCCGGTGACCTGCAACTCGGCGGGCAAATCCCAGTGATTGAGGGTCAGGTAGGGCTTGATGCCGCGGTCGAGCAAACCGTCGATCAGGCGTTCGTAGAAGTCAAGGCCTTTCTGATTCCACGCGCCGGCGCCACCCGGCCGCACACGCGGCCACGACACTGAGAACCGGTAGGCATCGACACCCAGGCTGGCGATCAACTCGAGGTCCTCGGCCCAGCGGTGGTGATGCTCGCAGGCCTTGTCGCCGTTGCTGGCGTCGGCGATGGCGCCGGGAATGCGGCAAAACTGGTCCCAGATCGAAAGTCCTTTGCCGTCGACGCTCGCGGCCCCTTCTATCTGGAAAGAACTTGTCGCCACGCCCCACACAAAATCTGGCGGAAAGTGGTTGATCGAGTCGGCAGATTTAAGAATCGTCATCGGTGTTGTTGTTCCCTGGCAAACGGTTGACCACGGAGGCAGGCGCTGGCGCTGCCGGGTATCGATTCGCAGTGCCTCACTTCACTGCGCCGGCGGTCAGGCCGGAAATCAACTGCCTCGACGACAGCACAAACAGCACCACCAGCGGCAGCGTGGCAATAGCGGAGCCCGTCATCAGCGCGCCCCACTCGGTGTTGACGGGGCTCTGCAGGCTGCGCAGTGCCAGCGGCAAGGTGTACATGTCGGGGCTGCGCATGACGATCAGCGGCCCGATGAAGTTGTTCCACGAGGCTATGAAGGTGATGAGGCCCAGCGTGCCTAGTGCGGGCTTGAGCAGCGGCAGCACGATGCGGGCGTAGATACCGAACTCGCTGCAGCCGTCCATGCGTGCGGCCTCGACCAGATCCTTCGGGATGGCCGAGGCAACGAACTGGCGCATCAGGAAGATGCCGAAGGCGCTCGCCGCGCCGGGGATGTAGAGCGCCTTGGGCTGGTCGATCCAGCCCAGCACATCCATGATCATGAAGGTCGGGATCATGTTCATGAACGAGGGCAGCAACATGGTGCCCAGCACGAGGCCGAACAGCGCGTTCTTGAACTTGAAATCGAACAGCGCGAAGGCATAGCCACCCATCGAGCAGAACAGCAGCGTCAGTGCCGTCGAGGCCAGCGCCACGTAAAGGCTCCAGCCCAGGTTGCGCCAGAACGGCATGCGCTCGGTGAGGATCTTCAGGTTGTTGAGGAAGTCGTCGCCGAAGAACATCGGCGGCGGAAGGCTGAAGATCTCGGTGCGCGAATGCGTCGCAAAGACGAACATGAAGTAGAAAGGCGCCAACATGATCAGCGCGCCGACGCCGACGATGGTGTAGGCCGCCAACGGCGCCAGGCGATCGGAGTTCAAGCGGTCCCCTTGCGCGGCGCGAAGGCACGGTTGGTGGCCCAGGTGAGTACCGCGACGAGGATGAAGAGCAGCCACGACATCGCACTGGCGGCGCCGAAATCGTTGAAGTCGAAGGCCATGCGGTACAGGTAGATGGCGGTCGTCATGCCCGACTGGTCAGAGCCGCCGCGACCGCCGGTCAGGATGAAGGGCTCCTCGAACAGTTGCAGGCCTCCGATGATGGACAGCGTGACGCCGAAGAAGATCATCGGCTTCAAGCTCGGCAGCGTGATGTGAAAAAACTGCTGCAGGCGGCCTGCGCCGTCCATCGTCGCGGCTTCGTAGATGTCGGATGGAATCGTCTGCAACGCCGCCAGGTAGAGCACGACGTTGAACCCGACATAGCGCCAGAAAACGATCATCGAAATCGCCGGCTTGATGTTGTCGGGCTCGTTGAGCCAGTCGATCGGGTTGGCAGGCATCAGGTCGCCGAGCAGGGGTACCTGGCTGAGGATGTTGATGCCGACGTTGATCAGGCCGTAGTCGGTGGAGAACAGCGAACTGAACAGGATCGCGATCGCCACCGTCGACGTGATGTAGGGCATGAAGTAGACGCCGACGACACCGTTGTCTTTGACGAAGCCTGCTTCGTAGGCTTTCAGCTGGTCGGTCTCGAGCGCGGTGTAGACCGTGAGCTGGGTCTTCTGCGCGAGCGGCGGCATCGGGCGGATGGGACTGGAACGCCGCCAGGGAAAGCGCTTCTTCCGCGCCTGCGGCCGTATGCGCTTCGCAG
>JANOEG010000197.1:0-3174 GCA_031413095.1 Burkholderiales bacterium
GCGTTCTTGCCGTCACGCGAAGTCACCGCCGATCGGGCGGTGGCGGAGTGGGTGGTGAAGGGGCCGAAGGGGATGCGCATCGGCCTCACGGCGCGCGCGGATCGGGCGGGGGCGGTGCGGGGTGAGGTGACGTTGGATTGAGAGTGCGATAGCGCGACGTATCTCTAGGATGGAATAGGGTGGCGCGGAGCCTATGAGACCAGTGAACAAGGCACTCTACAAACGGGCGTGGGCGCTCTTACGGGGCTGCTATCTGTGCGGCGCGGCGGCGGGAACTCTGGTGGCAGTCGTGGCTTTGAATATGGAAGAAGGCTGGCCAAAGCACATCGTTTTTGGTGTCGCGATGCTGCTGTTCCTCGGCGGGCGCCTGGTTTTCGCTGTTGACCGGGAGCTGGAGCGGAGAAAAGAGGATGCAAAACGAGCATCGGCGAAGCCCGGAACAGACCGCTGACACAGTTGCCGGGACAAGATGCCACCACTCCCCATGCGAAAAGGTCACACGCGTGGTCGGCCATGTACTACCTTTTGCGTCAACCAACGGCCCGGCTCCCTAACCCGCCATCAGCACCGCCGTCCCACTCACCGCGACCATCATCATCCCGTTGGCCTCGCCAAGAACTTCGTAGTCGAAGTCGATGCCGACCACGCCGTTGGCGCCGAGTTCGCGCGCAGCGGCTTTCATGTCGTCGAGCGCGGCATCACGTGCCCCGGACAGCGCGCGTTCGTACCCGCCCGCACGGCCGCCGACCACATCGCGCACCGACGAGAACAGGTCGCGAAAGATGTTCGCGCCGATGATCGCTTCGCCGTTGACGATGCCGAGGTACTTTTCGATGCGCGGCCCGCCGTCGCCCGTGCCAGGCACGATCGTGGCGAGGAAAAAGCCGTCGTCATTTTTCGAGAACCAGCCCATGTCGATCCCCTTCCGTTCTGAATCAGGCCGCGCCCTCGATCACACGCCCTGCTGCCAAATGACCTTCTTGCGCGAGCCGACCCACTTCTCGTAGTTCGCGCCGTAGACCTCTTCGATCCGGTTGCGCTTGACCTTGAAGGTCGGCGTGATGAAGCCGTTGTCGACGCTCCACGGCTCGGTGACGACGACGACGCAATCGAGCTGCTCGTGCGGGTCGAGCTTGGTGTTGATCGCGGCCAGATGCGCCGTCAACTCGCTCTCGATTTCCTTGCGCCCTTCGGCGCTCTTGGCCTTGGTGATGCCGTCGAGGTTCAACATGGCAATGCCCAGCGGCTGGCCGAGGTTGGCGCCCGTGACGGCGCAGGCTTCGATGTAGGCGTTCATCACCAGCCGGTCTTCGATCGGCGCCGGCGCGACGTACTTGCCCTTGCTGGTCTTGAAGAGGTCTTTCACGCGGCCGGTGATCTTCAAGTTGCCTTCGGGGTCGAGCGCGCCCTTGTCGCCGGTTTTCAGCCAGCCGTCGTCGGTGAGCGTGGCTTTGGATTGCTCGGGCTCCTTGAAGTAGCCGAGCATCAGGCCCGGGCTCTTCATCTGGATCTCGCCGCTCACCGGGTCGAGCCGGCTCTGGATGCCGTCGTACGGCAGGCCGACAGTGCCGGGGCGCTGCTTGCCGGGCAAGGTGGCGTGGCTGACGCCGCAGTTCTCCGTCATGCCGTAAACCTCAACCAGGTCGAGGCCGAGCTTGTTGTACCAGCGCAGAAGATCGGGCGGCATGGGCGCGGCGCCGCCGGCGGCAAAGGTGCATTGGTCGAGGCCGAGCGCCTTCAACACCTTCTTGCGCACCAGGCCGCCGACGATCGGAATCTTCAACATCAGATCGAGCTTGGCCGGCGGCATCTTGTGGTTGATGCCCTGCTGGAACTTGACCCACAGGCGCGGCACCGAGAAGAACACGGTCGGCTTGGCGCGTTGCAGATCGAGCGTGAAGGTGTCGAGCGATTCGGCGAACCAGACCTGCATGCCGGTCGCCATCAGGCCGTGCTCGACCAGTGTGCGCTCTGCAATGTGCGACAGCGGCAGGTAGGACAGCATGCGCGCGTTGTTGGTGATCGGCACGCGCTTCAGGCCCGACTGCACGCTCCAGGCAAAGGTGCCGAAGCTGTGCATCACGCCCTTGGGCATGCCGGTGGTGCCCGAGGTGTACATGATCGTGCACAGCTCGTCGGCCGGGCGCACGGGCTCGCCGGCCAGCGGCGCGTGTTTCTTGATCAGGTCGTCCCACGTCAGCGCGCCGGGCACGGCGTTGGCCGGCGCCAGCGGGTGCGTGATGCAGGCCAGGCCCTTCGGCACGCCAGCCTTCATGCCGTCCCAGCCGTCGAGCTTGCCGACGAAGAGCAGTTTCGCTTCGCTGTGCTCCAGGATCTGGCGGATGGTGTCGGCCGCCAACGTCGGGTACAGCGGCACCGAGACATGGCCGGCCATCCAGATCGCCCAGTCGGTCATCAGCCATTGCGCGGTGTTCTTCGAGATCATCGCAATGTGGCTGCCGGCCGGCAGGTTCAGGCTTTTCAGGTACGCAGCCATGCGCCGCGTTTCGTCCATCGCCTGCTTCCAGCTCCAGGTGCGCACCTGGCCCGTGCCCTTGGCCGCGCCCTCGTAGGGCTGAGTGAAGACAACACGTTCGGGTGTGGTCTTTTCCCAGTGGTACAGGCGCTGCAGGGCCAGGGCGGACGAATCGACTGGGCTCATGGCTTGTCTCCGAAGGGGTTCATTGGTGTGCTCACAGCGTAGCGCGTTGCCGTGCGGCGCAGCCAGCGGGCTTTCCCAAGCCCAGATTGGAGCGACGCCTCTAAGCCAGCCCCGGATTGCCCTGCACACCGATCAGCCGCGGCGTGTTCACGGCGCGTGGTGCGACCGCCTTCTGTGCTCTCAACCACGGCTCGACCAGCTCCCATACCGGCTTCAGGCCCATCGTGCGCGCGCCTTCGGCCACCGGCGCCCAGCCGGCCACCTTGTAGAGCTTGTCGGCGTCGAGCGCCTGACCTTTCAAGCGCAGGTCGCTGATGCGCGAGCCCATCATCGCGCCGGGCTCGATGGCGTAGGTCAGGCCGCCGACGCGCACCATGTCACCACCCTGCTGGTAGTACGGGCGGATCCATGCGCATGTCGAGCGGCCCGTCGGCGCGGAACGAGAAGCCGCGCGCCGGGTCGTCGATTTGTGGCGAGGACAGGCCGAGGTCCGCGAGCACGCCTTGCACCAG
>JANOEG010000198.1:0-2150 GCA_031413095.1 Burkholderiales bacterium
CTCGTTGTCGGCGTCTGCGCCAGGGCTCCAGACCTTGACGGCGCGCGGCGAATTGGTTGTGCTGTCCAGGCCGCCATAGACCACGGCGGTGGCACCGCGTCCGACGGGCCGCGACAGCACCACACCCCCCAGCACCGTGCCGGGCGGCAAGGCATCGGCGCGCAATGGCGCCGTGGACGCTACGGAAGAGGTGTCAGGCGACCGGCGGGCGGCCCAGCGAGCAAAAGGGTTCATGCGGCACCGAGCGTGCCACACACTGATGGGCGGGCGCTCAGGTGCTGCTCGCGGGGCGGGCCGCGCGCCGCGAGGCTGCCCACTTGCCCCAAGCCAGCACGAGCAGCGCACCCGCGATGCCGGCGCCATAGCGCACGGCAGCCGTCACCTCCGGCGGCAGGCTGGGTTTGTCCGCTGGCACGCTGGGCATGTAGCCGATGATGGCCGGGTCGGTCACGGCCATCGTGCCGGCGATCCAGCCTAGCAGCATGCCGCCGATGGTGATGATGCTCGGGTAGCGGTCCATCAGCTTGATCACAAGCTGGCTGCCCCAGACGATGATCGGGATGCTGACCAACAGGCCGAAGACCACCAGCGGCATCTTGTGATCGCCACCGGCGCTTTCGGCCGCGCCGGCAATGGCGATGACGTTGTCGACGCTCATCACCAGGTCGGCGACGATGACGGTCTTGACGGCCGCCCACAGCTTGTCGCTGCCCTCGATGTTGCCGTGCGCGTCTTCGTCTTCGGGCAGCAGCAGCTTGATGCCGATCCATACGAGCAGGATCGCGCCGATGATCTTCAGGTACGGAATCGCCAGCAGCGTCAGCGCGAAGAAGATCAGGATGACGCGCAGCAGGATGGCGCCGGCGGTGCCCCACAGGATGCCCAGCGTGCGCTGCTTGGGCGGCAGCTTGCGGCAGGCCAGGGCGATCACCACCGCGTTGTCGCCGCCGAGCAGGATGTCGATCATGATGATCTGGCCGACAGCGATCCAGAAGTCGGCGTGCATGAACTGGTCCATCGGCGTTCTCGGTAGGCGGTGGCAAAAATGCGGCCACACAAGTTTAGTGGGCTGGCAGCGCTGCGCGGCTGTGGCAACTACAGATGCAAAGACGAAGGCCGCTTTGCAGCGGCCTCGAGTTGCATCGCTGCAGTTCAGTTCAAAGCAGCGCCTTGAGCAGCTTGGCCATCTCGCTCGGGTTGCGCGTGATGGTGAAGCCGCACTCTTCCATGATCGCCAGCTTGGCGTCGGCCGTGTCGGCGCCGCCGGAGATCAGCGCGCCGGCGTGGCCCATGCGCTTGCCCGCTGGCGCGGTGACGCCGGCGATGAAGCCGACGATCGGTTTTTTCATGTTGGCCTTGCACCAGCGCGCGGCGTCGGCCTCGTCGGGGCCGCCGATCTCACCGATCATTATCACGGCGTCGGTGCCGGGGTCGTCGTTGAAGAGCTGCATCACGTCGATGTGCTTCAGGCCGTTGATCGGGTCGCCGCCGATGCCGACCGCGCTCGATTGGCCGAGGCCGATTTCGGTGAGCTGCGCGACTGCCTCATAGGTCAGCGTGCCCGAGCGGCTGACGACGCCGATGCGGCCCTTGCGGTGAATATGGCCCGGCATGATGCCGATCTTGATTTCCTCGGGCGTGATCAGGCCCGGGCAGTTGGGGCCGAGCAGCAGCGTCTTCTTGCCGCCCTTGGCTTCCTTGGCCTTCATGCGGTTGCGCACTTCGAGCATGTCCTTGACCGGGATGCCTTCGGTGATGCAGATCGCGAGATCCAGGTCAGCCTCGACGGCTTCCCAGATCGCCGCCGCGGCGCCGGCCGGTGGCACATAGATCACGCTGACCGTCGCGCCGGTGGCGGCCTTGGCGTCCTTGACGCTGGCGTGGATCGGGATGCCTTCGAAGTCCTCGCCGGCTTTCTTCGGGTTCACGCCGGCGACGAAACAGGCCTTGCCGTTGGCGTAGTCGCGGCACATGCGTGTGTGGAACTGGCCCGTCTTGCCGGTGATGCCCTGGGTGATGACCTTGGTGTTCTTGTCGATCAGGATGCTCATGTCGTCGTCTCCCTCACTTCACCGCAGCGACGATCTTCGTCGCCGCTTCGGCCATCGTGTCGGCGCTGATGATCGGCAGGCCGGACTCCTTGAGCATCT
>JANOEG010000199.1:0-1738 GCA_031413095.1 Burkholderiales bacterium
GGTCATCGTGCTGTCGGACGGCTACATCGCCAACGGCAGCGAGCCGTGGCTTTTGCCTGACGTCGACAAGCTGCCACCTATCTCGGTGACATTCGCGCCCGAAGGGGCGCCCGGCACCAAGTTCATGCCCTATGCGCGCAACCCAGAGACGTTGGCGCGGCCGTGGGCCAAGCCTGGCACCAAGGGCCTCGTGCACCGCATCGGTGGTCTCGAGAAGCAGGACGTCACGGGCAACATCTGCTACGACGCCGACAACCACCAGCACATGATCGATACGCGCGCGCAGAAGGTGGAGAACATCAGAAACGACCTGCCGCCGATCGAGACCATCGGCCCTCGCACTGGCGACGTGCTCGTGCTCGGCTGGGGCAGCACGCGCGGCGCCATCACGGCGTCGACGCTGAAGCTGCAGCAGGAAGGCCACAAGGTCAGCTGCGCCTGTCTGCGCCACCTCAACCCGTTGCCGAAGGACCTCGGCGAGCTCATGCGCGGCTTCAAGAAGGTCGTGCTGCCCGAGATGAACAAGGGCCAGCTCGCCATGCTGCTGCGGGCCAGGTTCTTGATCGACGTGCAGAGCTTCAGCCTGGTGAACGGCCAGCCGTTCAAGAGCCACGAAATCCTCGATTACCTGCAGAAGACGCTAGCTGGCCTGAAGGGTCAGGAGTCCCGCCAATGAGCACTGTCGAACGCCCCGTGATGGCCAAGAAGGACTACAAGACCGACCAGGACGTGCGGTGGTGCCCCGGCTGCGGGGACTACTCGATCCTCAACGCCGTGCAGGGCGCGTTCGCCAAGCTCGGCAAACAGCTGCACGAGACGGTGATCATCTCGGGCATCGGCTGCAGCTCGCGGTTTCCCTACTACATGGAGACCTTTGGCTTCCACACGATCCATGGCCGAGCGCCCGCGCTCGCGACTGGCGTCAAGGTCGCCAATCCGGATCTCGACGTCTGGGTCGTGACCGGTGACGGCGATGCGATGTCGATCGGCGGCAACCACTTCATCCACGCACTGCGACGCAACGTCGGCCTCAAGATCCTGCTGTTCAACAACCGTATCTACGGGTTGACCAAGGGTCAGTTCTCGCCGACCAGCGAGCAGGGCAAGGTCACCAAGAGTTCGCCGCTGGGCTCCATCGACTACCCGTTCTCACCGATTTCGCTGGCCCTCGGTGCTGGCGGTACGTTCATCGCCCGCAGCGTCGATGTGTTCGGCGCGCACCTGGAAGATGTCATCTGCAAGGCCTCCTCGCACCAGGGTACGGCGCTCGTCGAGATCTACCAGAACTGCAACATCTTCAACGACGGCGCCTTCAAGGGCTTCTCGGACAAGGAAGTTCGCGACGAGCGCATCCTGTACCTCGAGCACGGCAAGCCGCTGTTGTTCGGGCCAGGCAAGGACAAGGGCATTCGTTTCGACAGCAACTTCCAGCCGCAGCTCGTGTCGGGCAGCGAACTCGGCAGTGCGTTTGTCTGGGACGAGACCGCGGTCAACGTGGCGCCGGCGATGGCTCTGGCGACGATGAGCGAAGCCGAGTTCCCGGTGCCGGTGGGGGTGTTCCGCCGCCGCGAGAAGCCGAACTTCGAGACGGGTGTGCACGCGCAGATCGCGGGCGCGCAAGCGAAGAAGAAGGAGTCGTTGCGCGAGCTGCTGCGCGCTGGCAACGGCTCGGGCGCGCTGACGCGGGGCACGATCATCGAGGGCATCGGCCCAAACGGCATCAACCTCGACGACTCGC
>JANOEG010000200.1:0-15918 GCA_031413095.1 Burkholderiales bacterium
AGGAACTCCTGTTGCAGCTCGGGCGAGAGTTGCTTGATCTCGTCCTTGAAGGTCGCGTCACGCTGGAAATGGTCGTGGTTGTTGTCGCCCTCGTACTCGGCGAGCATGGCGTCCCACTCAGCGCGCACCGGATTCATGTCGAGGCGGTTCATCGCTGCGAAGTCGGTCGTGTAGAAGCGCGGGCTGATCAGCGTTTCGCTTTTCGCCGCGCGCATCACATCTTCACGAGATTCGATGGCCTGTGCAGTCATGGCATTACTCCTTGGGAGCGCGGGGCAACCATTGCGCGAAGACCGCGGCATTGGTCGGGCCGAAAGATTCGAGGTCGATGCGCGAGCCGGTGGCCGGGTCGGTGAGCGTCAGGCGGCCGTCGGCGCGGGCGATCAACTGCAGCGCTGCGCTGCTGACGAGACCGCGCTGCCGGCGCTCACGCACGACGGCGCGCAGCGTGCCACGCAGGAAACCCAGTTCGCCGTGCACGGTGTCGATCGTCGCGCCGGTGACGGCATCGACGATGGCGATGCCGCCGTCCGGTCGGTCCTGGAAGTGCAGCGCACGTTGCGCAATCGCTTGCGCATCCTGCTGGCGGGCGTCGAAGCCTGACCAGCGCACCGCAGCGACGCCGGCGAACGTCAGCGCCACCACCGCGCCGGCCACGATCAGCGCCAGGCGCGGAATAACGGCGGGTGTGGCGGCGGCTTGCATTGCGGTCCTGCTCACTGGGCAACGAGTGTCGGACGCACGCCGTTGGCCTGCGACGCCGGCTGATGCCGCGCGGTGGTTGGCGTGGCAGGCTTGGACGCAGCGCGTTCGCCGTTGACCTCGCTCCACGCGGTGGCCAGCAGCGCGGACACGGCCTGCGCATCCGGCAAGGCGCGCAGCATCGGCTGCGTGTGTGCGAAGCGCCATGGCCGCACATGCGGCCACAGGTGCAGCCAGGCGATGCGCGTGTCGCGTTCGAGCGTCAATGCAATGTCATGGCAGCCGGCGCCGGCCTTGTGCAGATCGGCGCTCTCGATGCGTGACAGCGGCAGGTTGTAGGTGACGGTGAGCACGATGCCGATGCGCATGACGATGCGCTTATCGGTCAGCGTGTAGGCGGTGCTGCGGGCGCTCCACCAGCCCATCACGAGCAGCAACCCGAGGCCGAGCGCAAAGAGCGGCACTAGCCAGGTCAGCGACGCGAACGCGGCGGCGACGCTCTGCGTATCGGACAACGTGCTCGCAAAGCGCCAGACCAACATCAGCGCGAAGTAGACCGCGACCTTGTTGACGTGGAAGACGCGGCGCGCGAGCACTATCCAATTTGGCGTGCCTTGCCAGAGGATGCGTTCACCCTCAGGCAGTTTCTCGGGCAGGCCGTACTGGGCTTCGAACTCGTGTTCACGCGCGACATGGGGCTTCATGGTTCTGCTCCTAGACCATCGGCTCGGCACGGGTCGGATCGGCATAGAGCGTGCCCGCACCGTAGTAGGCCGTGATGCGCTCTTCTTCGAGCAGGGTCACACGGTCGGTGGCGCGCGTGGCGGGCACGCCGGCAAACTGCTCGGCGTACAGCGCATGGACGGTCACGCCGTCGCGAGCGACGCTGGCAAAGGGCATCGGCACCAGCACGCGCCGAAGGCCTGCGGCTGCCGTCGAGACCTCGGCTTCGAGGTAGCGGAAGTTCATCTCGCCGCGGTCGATCCAGAGGTCGCGGATCGTGCCGGCCTTGTCGCCCTTGGCGTCGAGGAGCGGCAGTCCGCGCGGGTCGGTGTCGTGGGTGCTGACGCCGAATTCGGGCGCCATCGACAGCGGCACGATTTTCGGCTCGCCGTGATGATCGAGGTCGGCGTGGTCAGGACGCAAGGCCGACCACGAGCCCGGGCCGACGCCGGCGGTCAACGGGTCACCCAGGGGCTCCATCGGCGAACTCGCGGTCCGGTAAGCGCGCTCGGCATTGAGCGGCTGAGCGGGTTCCTCTTCACGCGGGATCTGAATCTCCTGGCCGTTGTCGAGCAGGTAGGTCTTGGGCGCGGGCGCGCGTGGCCAGCCTTCGATCGGCGACGGGCCATCGTGGTCCATCGGGTATCCCTCTCGGTGTCCCTCGCGGATCAGGTAGTAGATGAGGCCGAAGAAGAAGATCCAGAACATGTACAACACGATCTGTGCGACGTCGACGTACGAGGTGATGGCTCCGGTGCCCATGGTTGGCTCCTTTGTGTTTAGCCAGGAAATTCGGCCAGGCCGAAACGGCGGGAAGAAGAAGCGGCAGGCCGCGTGGCCGGTCCGCGGCGAACGAGAGGTCCGAGCGCGATCAGCGTGGCAAACAGCAACGCGAGTTCGAGGTGATAGACGGCTGCGTAGCCCGTAGCTGGCGACTGCAAGGCTTCGCCGAGCCAGCCGGCGGTGGCGGCGTGCGAGACGACGTCACGCAACGCGCCGCCGAGGGCGATGGCCAAGCCGGCACAGGTGGCCTGCACAGCGCCCCAAGCGCCAAGCACGAGCCCGTACATGGGCGCGCTTTGCTCGCCGCTGCCGTTCAAGCCGTGGCAGTCGAGGCTCATCGCGGCGCTCAGCGTGCCGACGGCGAAGAAGCCGCCGCCAAATCCGATCAATGAAGCGCCGATGCGAAACAGAGTTGGCGCGTCCACCGGCTCGGCGAAGATCACGGCCGAAAAGCCTGCCAGACCGAACAGCACGCCGACCGCGGCCACGCGCTGCGGGTCGCCGCCGCGCGCCAGCGTGCGCGCCGCGAGTGCAAAGGCGAGCAACGCGCCGCCGGCCATCAGCGCCGTGAGCTGCGTCGTCGCGCCGACGCCGAGCTTGAGGATCTCGCCGCCGTAGGGCTCGAGGATGACGTCCTGCATGTTGAACGCCGCCGTGCCCAGGCCGACAGCAACGAGGAAGCGCTTGACTTGCCGTTGCGAGGCGAAGCGCTGCCAATGCACGCGGAAGTTCTCTGTGACGGGCTGCTGCTTGCCACGCAGGCTGTTGCGCGGCTCCTGTTTCCACATGGCAATGGCATTGAACAGAACGCTCGCCACCGCCGTGCCTTGCACCACCTGCACCAGCCGCGTGTGCGAGTAGTCGGCGAGCAGCACGCCGAAGACGAGACTCGCGCCGACCATGCCGACGAGCAGCATCACGTACAACAGTGCGACGACGCGCGGGCGCGCCGCTTCGGGCGCCAGGTCGGTGGCCAGTGCCAGGCCCGCAGTCTGCGTGGTTTGCAGGCCGGCGCCGGCCAGCACGAAGGCCAGCGCCGCGGCGGCGTGACCGGCCCACAGTTGAACTGGGTTCTCGCCGCTGAGCAGGATCAACGCAAACGGCATGATCGCCAAGCCACCGAACATCGCCAGCGTGCCGAACCAGACAAACGGCACGCGCTTCCAGCCAAGAAAACTGCGGTGTTGATCGGACTTGAAGCCGATCAGCGCGCGGAACGGTGCCGCCACCAGCGGCAGCGCCACCATCAGCGCCACCAGCCAGGCGCCGACGCCGAGCTCGACGATCATCACGCGGTTCAAGGTGCCGACCATCAGCGCCGTGGCCATGCCGACCGACACCTGGAACAGCGCCAGGCGCAGCAGGCGCGACAACGGCAGGTCCGGCGACGCCGCGTCGGCAAACGGCAGCCAGCGCTCCGGGATGCGCTTCCAGTCGAGACTGGGCAACAAGCCGCGGCGCGTGATGGGCAGTCTCACTCTGCAAGCCCCTGGTCCAGAGAGTACGCTGCGCGATCCCCCGAGGCGACGCCGGCCGGCATGGGAGCAGCCCGCTTCAACTCCAACGCCTGCGATGTGTAGAAGCCGCTCGAGATGCGCAGCGTGCGCGCCGGCGCAAAGCCTTGCAGACGCGGTTCGGCGGCGATCTGCCGGTACAGCGTCTTTTCGGCCACGGGTTCGATCCACGGCGCGCGGTCGCTGCGCGGGAACAGGCGGCCAACGGCGCGGAAGGCCATCAGCGCCGGGTTGCTTGGCGCGTAGGTGAAGAGCACGGCGCGCCGTGTGCGCCCGGCCAGCCCAGCCAGCACACGCACCGCGTCGGCGGTTTCGTAGTGGATCAGTGAATCCATGCCGACCACGTAGTCGAACTCGCCGAGCGCGGCGTCGAGCATGTCGCCGGAGCGGAAGTCGATCGAGCCACCCGATGCGTGCGCGAGCAGATCGCTCGGCAGGCGATCGCGCGCCAGGTCGACAAGCGTCGGCGACAGGTCGATCGCCAGCACCGCGGCGCCGCGCCGCGCCGCTTCGACGGCGAGTGCGCCGGTGCCGCAGCCGGCATCGAGGATGCGCAGGCCCCGCAGGTCGGCGGGCAACCAGCCGAGCAGCGTCTCGCGCATGCGGTCGCGGCCGGCGCGCACGCTGCTGCGAATGCGGCCCAGTGGCGCGTCCGAAGTCAGGCGCGCCCAGGCCTGAACAGCGGTGCGATCGAAGTAGGCTTCGATCTTGCCGCGGCGGTCTTGGTACGTGACTTCAGCCATGGCGAAGTGCTTTGTTCAATCGAAGCCGAGCAAGTCGAAGATGTCGCGGTCTTTCATCGGCACCGCATTCAGCGGCTCGCTGCCGAGCCAGAGCGCCGCCGCCAGGCGCATGTATTCTTTTTGCACCGCTTCGAGTTCGGGCGAGTACTCCATCTCGAACAATGTCGACTTCTTCAAGCGGCTGCGGCGGATCACGTCCAGGTCGGGAAAGTGCGCCGCCAGCTTCAGGCCGATCTTGTTGTTGTACTTGTCGATCTGGTCGGTGTCCTTGCTGCGGTTGGCGATCACGCCACCGAGGCGCACGTTGTAGTTCTTCGCCTTGGCGCCGATCGCCTGCACGATGCGGTTCATCGCGAAGATCGAATCGAAGTCGTTGGCGGTGACGATCAGCGCGCGGTCGGCGTGCTGCAAGGGCGCCGCGAAGCCGCCACAGACGACGTCGCCCAACACGTCGAAGATCACCACGTCGGTGTCTTCGAGCAGGTGGTGCTCCTTCAGCAGCTTGACCGTCTGGCCGACGACGTAGCCGCCGCAGCCCGTGCCAGCGGGTGGGCCGCCGGCTTCAACGCACATGACGCCGTTGTAGCCGGGGAAGACGAAGTCTTCGACGCGCAACTCTTCCGGGTGGAAGTCCACGCTCTCCAACACGTCGATCACGGTCGGCAGCATCTTCTTCGTCAACGTGAAGGTGCTGTCGTGCTTCGGATCGCAGCCGATCTGCAGGACGCGCTTGCCCATCTTCGAAAACGCGGCCGAGAGGTTCGACGACGTGGTGCTCTTGCCGATGCCGCCCTTGCCGTAGATCGCAAAGACCTTGGCGGTGCCGATCTTGAGGTTCGGGTCGAGCTGCACCTGCACGCTGCCTTCGCCGTCGAGTTGCGGGTTCGAAGGCCGCGGGCCGCGGCGAATCTCGGTCGGGGAAATCGTGGCTTGTTCCATCACACTGCTGCCTTCTCTGTAAATACGCCTTCGAGCCGGTCTTCGAGTTCTTCGCCGGCGCTTTGCAGCGCGGCCAAGGTTTGTGCGTCGGGCTGCCAGTACTGGCGCGACGACGCTTCGAGCAAACGATTTGCCACACGCGCGGATGCGGTCGGGTTCAGCTTCGCCAGGCGCTCGCGCATGGCGGGGTCCAACATAAATGTCTCTGTCAGTTGCTGATAGACCCAGGGCTGCACCTGCCCTGTTGTTGCCGACCAACCCATCGTGTTGGTGATGTGCGTTTCGATCTGGCGTACACCTTCGTAGCCATGTTCGAGCATCGCTTCGTACGACTTCGGATTGAGCACGCGCGTGCGCGCTTCGAGCGCGACCTGCTCGCGCAGCGAGCGCACGGCGCCGTCACCCTGCGTCTGGTCGCCGATGTAGACCGGCGGTGTGGCGCCACCCTTGGCGACCTTGACCGCCTGCGTGATGCCGCCCAGCGTGTCGAAGTAGTTGTCCACCGTGGTCACGCCGAGTTCGACCGAGTCGAGGTTCTGGTAGGTCAGCTGCACGTTGGCGAGCACGCTCTGCAACAGTGCGGTCTGCTGCACCGCACGGCCGCCGCGGCCGTAGGCGAAGCCCTTGCGCCGGGTGTAGGTCTCGGCGAGTTCGCCCTCGTCGGTCCACTGGCTGCTCTCGACCAGGTTGTTGACGTTGGAGCCGTACGCGCCTTCGGCATTGCCGTACACGCGCAGCGCCGCGATCTCGAGCGTGCAGCCATGCTCCTGCTGGTAGGCCAGTGCGTGCTTGCGAATCCAGTTCTGTTCCAGCGGCTCGTCCTCGGCCGACGCGGCGAGGAACGCGGCCTCGGCGAGCAGCTTGATCTGCAGCGGCATCAGGTCGCGGAAGATGCCTGAGAGCGTGATCACGACATCGACACGCGGCCGGCCGAGCTCAGTCAGCGGGATCAGCGTCGCGCCTGCGATGCGGCCGTAGCTGTCGAAGCGCGGCAGCGCGCCCATGAGGGCCAGCGCCTGCGCGATCGGCGCGCCTTCGTTCTTCAGGTTGTCGCTGCCCCAGAGCACCATCGCGATCGATTCGGGCAGCGGGTGGCCGTCGGCGGCATGCGTGTCGAGCAACAGTTGCGCCTGCTTCGCGCCGTCTTTCACCGCAAACGCGCTCGGAATGCGGAACGGATCGAAGCCGTGGATGTTGCGGCCGGTCGGCAGCACGGCCGGCGTGCGCAGGATGTCGCCGCCGGGAGACGGCCGGATGTAGCGGCCGTCGAGCGCGCGCAGCAACGCCGGCACTTCGTTGTCCTCGGACAGCAACAGGTTCGCGTCGGCCAGTTCCTGCATCAGCGCCACCGAATCGCTGTCTTGCGGCAGTCCACCGATGTCGAGCGCCTGCTCGGCGCTGTGGCCGGCGACCAGTGCTTCGACGGCATCGCGTGCGAGCGTGCGGCCATGCGAGGCCTCGGCCATCGACAACAGCATGTCGGTGCGCTCGGCCGCGCTCGGCGGGCGGCCCGCCACATGCAGGCCGCAGGGGATCAGCGTGTATTCGAGTTCGAGCATCTGCTCGGCGAGCTTGGCGACGCGCGCATCGGCGTCGCCGTTGGCCGAGGCGTCCCACACCGGCTCGGCGTCGGCCAGGTTGAGCACGACGGCTTGAGCTTGCAACAGCACGCACATCTCGGCACGCTCGGCGGCGTGAGGGTGCATGACGCGCCAGCGGTCGATGGAGGCTTTCAAATCCTTCAGGCCGAGGTACAGGCCCGACTGCGCGATGGGAGGCGTCAGGTAGCTGATCAGCGTCGCGCCACTGCGGCGCTTGGCGATCGCGCCTTCCGACGGGTTGTTGGCGGCGTAGAGATAGATGTTCGGCAGGTCGTCGATCAGCCGGTCGGGCCAGCAGGCGCCGCTCATGCCGCTCTGCTTGCCCGGCATGAATTCGAGTGCGCCATGCGTGCCGAAGTGCAGCACCGCATGAGCGGCGAAGTCTTCGCGCTGGTTGCGGTAGAAGGCCGAGAACGCATGCGTGGGCGTCTGGCCTTTTTCAAACAGCAGGCGCATCGGGTCGCCTTCGTAGCCGAACGACGGCTGCACGCCGACCAGCACGTTGCCGAACTGCTTGCCGAGGACGAACACGCCCAGGCCATTGCTGAGCTGACGGCCAGGCGCCGGGCCCCACTGCGCTTCGATTTCTCTCAGCCAGCGCTCGCGTTTGACATGGTCATCCGTGGTGATCAGCGTGTGCACGTTGGCGTCGGCGCCGTAGCGTTCGGCGTTGCCTCTGAGAAGGCTCTCGCGCAGCGCATCGACGCTGTCCGGCACCTCGACGCTGTAGCCCTGCGCTTTCATGCCGGCAAGCGTGTTGAACAGCGACTCGAACACCGACAGGTAGGCGGCGGTGCCGACGTTGCCGGCATTTGGTGGGAAGTTGAAGATGACGATCGCCACCTTGCGCTCGGCGCGCTGGCTGCGCCGCAGCGCGACCAGCTTGCCGACGCGTGCGGCCAGCATCTGCGCGCGCTCGGGGCAACTGTGCATGTCCTGCGCCTGCTGCTCGGCGGTGAAGGTGCAGGCGTGGTGGCAGCCGGTGCAGGTGACGCCGGGCGCGCCGGGGCGGCCGCCGAAGACGATCGGGCCGGTGGCGCCGTCGAGTTCGGGGATGGCAACCATGATCGTGCTCTCGACTGGCAGCAGGCCGCGTTCGGAGGCACCCCACTGGTCGAGCGTCTGGAACTCGACCGGGTGCGCGGCGACGTACGGCACGTCGAGCTGGGCGAGCACGTCTTCGGCCGCCTTGGCGTCGTTGTAGGCCGGGCCGCCAACGAGCGAGAAGCCGGTCAGCGAGACCACGGCATCTACGGTGACATGGCCGTTGTCGATGAAGTACTTGTCGATGGCCGGGCGCGCGTCGAGGCCGGCCGCGAAGGCCGGCACCACGCGCAGGCCACGCGCTTCGAGCGCGGCGATCACGCCGTCGTAGTGCTTGGCGTTGTTGGACAACAGGTACGAGCGCAGCAGCAGGATGCCGACGGTGCCTTTGACGTCGCGTTGCGGCGGCAGCGGCAGCGCGGCGGCGTCGCTGCCCAGCCGGCCAGCCAGGCGCGGGTGATAGACGCCGACCTCGGGGTACTCGACCGGCGCGGCGGCCTTGAACAACCCGCGCAGCACGCGGCGCGGGCCTTCGGCGCCACGGTCGACGACATGGCGCACGAGGTTGACCATGTTCTCGTCGGAGCCGCCGAGCCAGTACTGCAGCGTCAGGAAATAGGCGCGTACGTCCTGCGCCGTGCCGGGGATGAAGCGCAGCATCTGCGGGATGAGGCGCAGCATCTTCATCTGCGCGGCGCCGCCGGTGGACGCCTTGTCCTTGTTGCCGCGCAACTTCTTCAGCAGCGCCATCGGGCCGCTGGCCGGCTTGCCCATGTCGAAGTGGCCGAGGCGCGTCAGCTTGACGACCTCGCTGGCCGACATCAGGCAGATCATCGCGTCGCAGTGCTCGCGGCGCGCGCGCAGGTCGTCAAGGATCGGCAGGAAGTGGTCTTCGAGGAAGAGCATGCCGGCAACGACGATGTCGGCCTCGGCGATGTCGGCCTTGCAACGCGCAAGGGCCGCGGGGTGGCCGGCGAATTCGGAGGCGGCGTGCAGCGACAGCGTGAGTCCGGGCATCTCGCGCGACAGCACCGCGCGCGCGCGCGCGGTCGCGCTCGCCAGATGCGTGTCCATCGACAGGATGACCAGCCGCAGCGGCGTGGTCTCAGCGGCTGAAGTGCGCTTTGGCGTCATACAGCGTTTCCACAGTGATCGTTGCGACACCCTTTTCGGTGGCGTAACGCTCGGTGTTTCGTCGTGCCTTACCGCGCACGAAAAACGGAATCTTGGAGAGCTCGCGCTCGGCATCAGGAGCCCAGCTGGCGATGATCTGTTCGGGCGCAAGTGCAGCGTTTGCCGAAGGAGTCGCGGCGGTCGCGACCGGGTCGGCGCGAACCGGTGCAGGTTCCGGCTTTGCCGTGGCGTGCCCCAGATGCGACGCCGCGGCGTCGCCATGAAACTCGAAGTCGTCGCGGAACATGTGCAGCAGGTGCTCTTCCAGACCCATCATCAGCGGGTGCACCCAGGTGTCGAACAACACGTTGGCGCCTTCGAAGCCCATCTGCGGCGAATAGCGTGCCGGGATGTCCTGCACATGCACGGGCGCCGAGATCACGGCGCAGGGGATGCCCAGGCGCTTGGCGATGTGGCGCTCCATCTGCGTGCCGAGCACGAGCTCGGGCTGCGCCTCGGCGACCTTGGCCTCGATCTCCAGGTAGTCGTCGCTGATCAGCGGCTCGACGCCGTAGAGCTTGGCCGCCTCGCGGATCTCGCGGGCGAACTCGCGGCTGTAGGTGCCCAGGCCGACGACCGTGAAGCCGAGTTCGCGCGACGCCACGCGGGCGGCGGCGACGGCATGCGTGGCGTCGCCGAAGATGAAGACGCGCGTGCCGGTGAGATACGTTGAATCGACCGAGCGCGAGTACCAGGTGGCGCGGCCTTCGTCCCGTTGAGGTGTCTCGATGCCGGCCAGCGCGCAGACTTCGGCGATGAACTCGCGCGTGGCGCCAACGCCGATCGGAATGGTCTTGGTGGCTGGCTGCTTGTGCGTGCGCGTGAGCCAGGTCGCTGCGGTGGTGGCGGTTTCAGGATAGAGCACGACGTTGAAGTCGGCATCGGCCAGGCGAGACAGATCGGCCGGCGTGGCATCGAGCGGAGCGACGACGTTGACCGTGATGCCGAGCTGCTCGATCAGCGAGCGTATTTCACGCAGGTCGTCACGGTGGCGGAAGCCCAGCGCGGTCGGGCCCAGGATGTTGCAGCGCGGCACCGCGCCGCGATCGCGCGGCGTTGCCGGGGCCGGGCACATCGTGCGCACGAGGCGATAGAACGTTTCCGCAGCAGCCCAGTTTTCCTTGCGCTGATAAGACGGCAGTTCGAGCGGGATCACCGGCACCGGCAGGTTCAACGCCAACGCCAGGCCGCCCGGATCGTCCTGAATCAGCTCGGCGGTGCACGACGCGCCGACCAGCATCGCCTGCGGCTTGAAGCGCTCGTAGGCTTCGCGCGCTGCGGTCTTGAACAGCTCCGCCGTATCACCGCCGAGGTCGCGCGCCTGGAAGGTCGTGTAGGTGACCGGCGGGCGCTGGTTGCGGCGCTCGATCATCGTGAACAGCAGGTCGGCGTAGGTGTCGCCCTGCGGCGCGTGCAGCACGTAGTGCACGCCCTTCATTGCCGTGGCGATGCGCATGGCGCCGACGTGTGTCGGGCCTTCATAGGTCCAGAGGGTGAGCTGCATCAGGCGACGAGCCTCGAACGACGATCGAGAGGGCGCGTGAACAAACCGGCGAGGTCCGTCGCCTGCTCAAAGCCGTGTATGGGAGAGAAGACGAGCTCGATCGACCACTTGGTCGTCATGCCCTCGGCTTCGAGCGGATTGGCCAGGCCGAGGCCGCAGACAACGATGTCGGGCTTGGCGGCGCGGCAGCGGTCGAGTTGGCGTTCCACGTCCTGGCCTTCAGAGAGCTGCGTGCCCGCAGGCAGCAGCGCCAGTTCGCGGTCGAGCAGCTTGGCGTGCAGATAAGGGCTGCCGACTTCGACCAGCACCATGCCGAGTTCGCGCGACAGGAAACGCGCGAGAGGCACTTCCAGTTGCGAGTCGGGGAAGAAGAAGATGCGCTTGCCTTGCAGTTCGAGGCGCTGCCGCGCCAGCGCACGCGCCGCGCGTTCGCGCTTCGGGCCGACGACGTTGGCAAAGCGCGTCGGCTCGGTCTTGTCGCGGCCCCAGGCCAACCAGGCTGCGCGCAGCCACTCCGTGGTGCCTTCGGCGCCGAGCGGGAAGGGCGCCGACAGCCGCTCGGCGCCGCGCGACTCGAGCGCACGCAGCGTGTCGGCGAGGAAGGGTTGCGCGATCAGCAGCTTCGTGTTCGGGCCGACCGGCGGCAGCTCGCTCGAGGTGCGCGGCGGCAGGAAGTGCACCGGGCCGATGCCGAGTTCGTCGAACAGGCGGCGGAACTGGTCTTCGACCACATCGGCCAGCGCGCCGACGACGAGCAGGTTGCGCTCCTGCGTTGACGGCAGTTGCGGCACCAGCGACGCCAGGCAAGCATCCTCACCCTGCGTGAACGTGGTCTCGATGCCGCTGCCCGAGTAGTTGAGGATGCGCACCTGCGGCGAAAACGTCTGCGACAGCCGCGCTGCGGCGCGCGACAGGTCGAGCTTGATGACTTCCGACGGGCACGAGCCGACCAGGAAGAGCATGCGGATGTCGGGCCGGCGCGCCAGCAGCTGCGTCACCACGCGGTCGAGTTCGGTGTTGGCGTCGGCAAGGCCGGCCAGATCGCGCTCGTCGATGATCGCCGTGGCAAATCGCGGCTCGGCAAAGATCATCACGCCGGCGGCGGACTGGATCAGGTGGGCGCAGGTGCGCGAGCCGACGACGAGGAAGAACGCGTCCTGAATCTTGCGGTGCAGCCAGACGATGCCCGTGAGGCCGCAGAAGACCTCGCGCTGGCCGCGCTGCTTGATCACGGCGGGCGTCGCGCAACCCTCGCTGCGTTCGGCCACGAGCGGAATCACTGCGCTCATGCCAGGGCTCCATCGAGCCGCGCCGCGCGCAGCTTCAACAGGAACTGCGCGGCGTTGATCACATAACTCGTGTACGCCGCCAGCGCCAGCAGCATCTGCGCCCGCGCATCGAGCCAGCCGGTGAACATGGCCACCAGGCAAGCGGTGTGCAACGCCAACACCAGCATCGACACCACGTCTTCCCAGAAGAACGCCGGCGCGAACAGCCAGCGGTCGAAGACCACCTTTTCCCAGACGCTGCCGGTGACCATGATCGTGTACAGCAGCGCAGTCTTGATCACGAACGACACGCTGGCCGCGAACAGGCCTTCGCCCGTGGCGAGGTAGCGCAACACGAAAAACAAGCTGACCGCGCAGGCAAGGAACTGCACGGGCGCCAGCACGCCCTGCACCAAGGTCCAGCGCGTGGCGTCGCGCCGCTTGCGCTCCTCGGGCGTGTACAGCGGCGCGCGTCCTGTCGTTGGTCGACCGGTGAACGATGCGGCTTGCAGCGATGTCATGAAAACGGCTTACCTCGAAATCTGCTCTCTGGTCGCCAGACTAGATCGCGACGGGCAATGTGTCAATCGAGATGGACGTAAACAAGACTTGACAGATTGGCCGCTCGTTTCGATCATCTGCATCGTTAGTCCAACCCGATGCATGACACGCGTTGTGCAAAGCGGGTGCGACGCAAGGAAGTGCAGATGCCATACCGGGTTGCCCCTGATGTCCAAGACGTTGCCTCCGCGCGGCATCAACGTCCGCATTGCGCCAAGCCCGGGAAAACCCCGTCTCTGCGCCCAAGACACACCAGCCTTCGAGGAGTACAACCCATGAGCGCCGTTTTCGAGAAAGTGCAGACCTTCAACAGGCAGCATTCACCGGATTCACGGCGCGCGTTGAAGTACATAACGCCCGTCTCGCGCTGGTCTTTCAGGTCGGCTGCGGATGTGGAACAGGAGACGCAGTTCATGCCGTCCGGTTCGTCGAGGGATCAGTCTCAGCACTCCAGCCCGGAATGCGAGCCCCTGCCTTCTGCTTGGTCCCAATCGGGTAGTTCTGCCGGCTCGGCATGGCCGACGGCTCTGGCCGAGCGCTCGGACGCGAAAGCACGGCTGTCCAAGCTCGCGCAGGCGCTGGAGACCGAGGTCATTCCGCGACTCGTCGGCGCCCACGCCAAGGACGCCAAGGACGCCAAGGGCGCGCGAGCCACCGCCGTGCGTCTGGAGCCACGCGAGATCGAAAGCTTCGTCGCCCTCCTGCGCAACGGCACCGACGCCGAGCTGGCAGCCATCGTCAGTGCCATCCACCGCCGCGGGCTCAACGTCGAGGCGATCTTTCTCGAACTTTTCTCGCCGGCTGCGCGCCATCTCGGCGAATTGTGGGTAGCCGACCGCTGCGACTTTTCCACCGTCACCATCTGCCTGGGGCGCCTGCAGCGCTTGCTGCGTGAGTGGAGCCCGGCTTTCGGCACCGAGGTCGAGCACCCGGCCAACGGCCGCCGCATCCTGCTGGCGCAGCACCCGGAAGAACAGCACAGCTTCGGCCTGTCGATGGTGGCCGAGTTTTTCCGTCGCGCCGGCTGGGAAGTGCTCGGCGGCGTCGGCGGCGCGGTGCCCGACCCGTCGGCTCAGGTGTCGCGCGAGTGGTTCGACGCCGTCGGGTTTTCGATCGGCAGTGAAACGCGGGTAGACTGGTTAAAAGAGCGAATCGCACAGGTGCGCAAGGTCACGCGCAACCGTTCGGTGGTTGTGTTGGTGGGGGGACCGTTGTTTGTGCTGCAACCCGCGTGGGCCCAGTCGGTAGGGGCCGACGCGTCGGGGCACGACGGTGGCCAGGCGCCGAAGTTAGCGGAGGATCTTCTCTCAACACACCTCGTACGCCGCTGACCTGCCCTGAGCATTGAGCTCAGTCCCGTCACTGGACATACGAGGAATCGACCGATGAATCCGGTGGCCCGCCCACGCCGCTCTCCCTGCACGCATTCCCGCCGCCGTCACCGCCGTACCGACAGCTTCTCCCAACACTGCCTGCCCCGTGCCACATGAGCCGGGGTGCCAAGTCTGCCCCTGCTGACGCGCTGCTGTTGCCACGCGAGCTGGAAGCCACGCAAGCGCAGCGTCTGATCGACTCAGCTTGCGACATGGCACTCGTGCTCGACGCGGACGGCGTTGTCCTCGACGTCCGCGCGCACGACCGTGAGCTGCAAAAGACCGCCAAGCGCGCCTGGGTCGGCAAGCCCTGGGCCGAGACGGTAACGATCGACTGCCACGACAAGGTGGCCGACCTGCTGGCGCGTGCGCTCGCCGACCAGCCAACGGTGCCGCGCCAAGTCAACCACCCGGCCGCCGCGGGCCCGGACTTGCCGATGATCTACACAGCCGTGCGCTTGTCCGGAGCGGCGCCTGGCCTGCGCGGATCACGAGGCAGCATCCGCGTGGTGGCTTTGGGCCGCGACCTGCGCGACAACGTCACACTGCAGCGGCGCCTCGTCGACGCGCAGCAAACCATGGAGCGCGACTACTGGCGCTTCCGTGAAGCCGACACCCGCTACCGAAACCTGTTCCAGGTGTCGGGCGAAGCGGTGCTGATTGTCGACGGCGCCACGCTGCGCATCGTCGAGGCAAACCCGGCGGCGCTGCAGCTGCTGGCGGGAGGCGTCGCCAAAGCGCCCAAGATCGTCGGCACGGCGCTGGCGTCGCTGTTTGCGGCGCAGGCGGGTGACCCGCTGGCAGCCGCCGTGGCGGCGGCACGCAGCCTCGGCAAACACGAACGACTGCTGACCGAACTGGCGGCCACTCAGCTCGACGTGGCGGTGTCGCTGGCGTCGTTTCGTCAGGAGCAGGCCTCGTTTCTGCTTGTGCGCCTGGCGCCGCTGGCGTCTGCCGAGCCGAAGCGCGGCAAGGCAGGGGCGTCCGCCAACACCAAGCAAGCGTTGGCCAGCTCCGGTTTCGAATCGGCCTTCGTTCGCAATGCCGCCGACGCGCTGGCCTTCACCGACAGCGCTGGCCGCGTCGTCGCCGTCAATCCGGCCTTTGCCCGCTTGGCGCAGTTGTCGAGTGAAGAGCAAGCCCGCGGCGAGTCGCTGGACCGCTGGCTCGGCCGCACCGGCGTCGAGATGTCGGTGCTGCTGGCCAACCTGCGCGACAGTGGCGCGGCCGGCCTGTTCAGCACCGAGCTGCGCGGCGCACTCGGCTTGGTCACCGATGTCGAGATCGCCGCCTCGGCGCTTGCCGTGACGGCGGGACATGCCGGCGCTGGCGCCGCAGCCTTCGCATTTGCCGTGCGCGATGTCGGCAGGCGTCTCGCCCCCAGTGAGCAGGCGCTGCCGACCAAGGTGCCGGCCTCGGTGGCGCAGCTCACCGAACTCGTCGGCCGCGTGCCGCTCAAGCAAATCGTGGCCGAAACCAGTGACTTGATCGAGCGCCTGTCGATCGAAACCGCGCTGACGATGACGAAAGACAACCGCGCCATGGCCGCGCAACTTCTGGGCTTGTCTAGACAAAGCCTGTACGTCAAGCTGCGCCGCTTCGGCATGGGTGGGTTGGATCAAGGCGTGCACGAAGTCGCAGATGGCCTGGACGCGACGCCACCCGGTCGGCGTCGCCCCGAAGAGCTCCCAGGCGGTCTTCACCAGCAGGTCGGTCTCGCAGTAGCGACTCCCGAGCAGAAACACGAGCACGTCGTCGGGCAAGGCGTCAAGCGCATGCTGCTCCGCTTGCTCGATCACGACGTCGGGGGATCCGGAGTCGTTGACGACTGCGTCTGCCCAGATGCGCACACGCCCCGCCGGAGCAACCATGCGATTGCACCAGTTGCCGAAGCCGTCTCGATAGGCCTTGATGGGAATCGATGGGTTCGTGAGCATGTGATCGGGCCGCACCATGTCTGAGGCCCGCGAATAGTGAACGTTCAGCGTCA